>JBAVGD010000097.1:0-5303 GCA_049684635.1 Solirubrobacterales bacterium
CCGACGAGGGGCGCATCCTCCGCTTCCTCGCTCTCAACGGCCCCCAGCCCGCGGTCGACGTGCGGGCCGGCCTGCCGCTCGCCTCGGCGCTGGTTTCGCAGGGCCACACGATGATCGGCGAGGAAGCCGGCTGCCTGCACGGCGACCGCATCCACCCCCACCTCGACAACCTGCACCGGCTCGGGCTGATCTGGTTCTCGCGCGAGCCGGTCGAGGAACCGCGGCGCTACCAGGTGCTCGAGGCGCAGCCCGACGTGGTCGAAGCGCTGGGCAAGGGCGGGCGCCTGGCGCGCACCGTCCGGCGCAGCATCCTGCTGACGCCGTTCGGTGAGGACTTCTGCGCGGTCTGCCTGCCGCTCGAGGACTAGAGGCCGTAGGAGCGGCCGATCACGTCGAGCATGATCTCGTCGGTGCCGGCGCCGATCCGGTTGAGGCGGACATCGCGGTAGGCACGCTCGATCTCGTACTCCTTCATGTAGCCGTAGCCACCGAGGATCTGGATGCAGTCGTCGGCAACCTCGCAGGCCATGCGGGAGGCGAAGAGCTTGGCCATCGTGATCTCGCGCACCGGGTACTCGCCGTTGGCAAAGCGCCAGGCGGTTGCGTAGGTGAACTGCTTCGCCGCCTCTGTCTTCGTCGCCATCTCGGCGAACTTGTGGCGGATCGCCTGGAACTTGCCGATCGGCCGGCCGAAGGCTTCGCGCTCCTTCGCGTAGCCGAGCGTCTTCTCGATCATCCGTTCCGCACCGGCGTGGCAGCCGGCCGCAGCCACCAAACGCTCGCCCTGGAGCTCCCAGGCGATGTGGTAGAAGCCTTTGCCGACCTCGCCCAGCACTGAATCGGCGGGGACGCGGACGTCTTCGAAGGCCAGTTCGCCGGTGTCGGAGGCGTGCATCCCCATCTTCTCCAGCTCGGCCGAGACGCTGAAGCCGGGTACCTTCTCGCCGCTCTCATCGCGCAGGTCGATGGCGAGCAGGGTGATGCCCTCGTGACGGGCGTCGGGGTCCGTCTTCGCGACCAGCACGATGAAGTCGGCGCGCGGGCCGTTGGTGATGAACGTCTTCGAGCCGTTGATGACGTACTCGTCGCCGTCGCGGATCGCCGTGGTGCGAATCCCGGCGACGTCGGAGCCGGCGCCCGGCTCGGTGATCCCCAGGCAGCCGACCTTCTCGCCTTTGATTCCCGGGACGAGGTAGCGCTGCTTCTGCTCCTCGTTGCCCAGCAGGTGGATGGGGGGGAGGACCATGTCGCTCTGCACGGCGAAGCCCATGTTCGTCCCGCCCGAGCCGGAGTAGCTCATGCACTCGGCACGAACCAGCGAGAAGTAGTAGTCGCCGCCCTGGCCGCCGTACTCCTCCGGGAAGCAGAGGCCGATGAAGCCAAGCTCCCCGGCCCGCTTCATCGCCTCGGTGGGCCAGTACGTGTCCTCCCACTCGTTGCGGTGGGGATAGAGCTCCTTTTCGACCCACGAGCGCAGCGACTCGCGCAGGTCTTCGTGCTCTTGGCTGAAGATGAAGTGCTTGCGGCCCGCCTCGTGGTCGGGCTTGATGACTTTGGAGCCGTCGGTGGTAGCGGTCGCCACTTTTCTCTCTCCTCGTTCGCTGTTCCGAGTTTGGCGGCACCCGCCGCCGGGGGACGTGCCGCTGGTTAAGTACCCATAGGGGCCGCTAACCGACGGCGCGTCCGACGGAGTGGACAGTAGCACTTCCCACTTCCAGTGAAGTTCGGCTATCGTCCCAGCCGGTATGAACGTGGGGAGAGAGCGTCACTATCGGATTCTCAGCCGGCGAGCGGAGCGCTGACGGATGCCCGACTACGAGGTCGTCAAGTACGAGGTCGCCGACGGGGTCGCGACGGTGACGCTCAACAACCCGGAGAAGCGCAACATGCTCTCGGGCCAGATGCTGTTCGAGCTCGTCGATGCGATGAAGACCGCGCGCGACTCGGAGGAGGTGCGGGCGGTTGTCCTCACCGGTGCGGGCGACAAGGCCTTCTGCGCGGGCGCCGACCTCGGTGGCTTCGCCGCCGATGCGCCGCTCGTCGCCAAACACTTCGCGACTGATCTCTTCCTCGAATTCTTCCGGGTGATGCCGCGGCTGGGAAAGCCCTCGCTTTGCGCCGTCAACGGCCACGTCCTCGCAGGAGGAATGGGACTCGCCCTGTCCTGCGATCTGGTGATCGCCAAGGAGGGGGCGACCTTCGGCACGCCGGAGATCAACGTCGGCGCCTTCCCCTACATGATCATGGCGATTATCTATCGCAACGTCCCGCGCAAGAAGGTCAACGAGATGATGCTCCTGGGCGAGCGGCTCAGTGCGGAGCAGGCGGTCGAGTACGGCCTGGCCAACAAGGTCGTCGCGGCGGAGGACTTCGACGGCGCGGTCGCCGACTGGGCCGAGAAGCTGGCCTCCAAGAGTCCCGTGCTGATGCGTCTCGGCCATGATGCGATGTACCGGCAGCAGGACATGGCGGTCGACGATGCGCTCGAGTACCTGCGCTCGCAGCTCTCGCTGACCTTCAGCACCGAGGACATCGTCGAGGGCGTCACCGCATTCTTCGAGAAGCGCGATCCGGAGTGGAAGGGGAGGTAGGCGTGGCGAGTACCGAGGAGCGTCCAGCCGATCACGGCGAGGTCGAGGCGAAGAGCGGTGGGGCAGGGCCGGAGCAGGCCAAGACCGAGGCGAAGGGCGGCGAGGCAGAGACGAAGAACCTTTTGCCAGGCACGGCGCCGCTGACCGAGCTGACTGACCAACTGCATAGTCGGCGCGAGAAGGCGATGCTGGGTGGCGGCGAGGAGAAGATCGCCAAACAGCACGAGCGCGGCAAGCTGACCGCCCGCGAGCGGATCGACCGTCTGGTCGACGAGGGGAGCTTCGTGGAGATGGGGATCCACGGGCGGCCGCACTTCGCCCAGCGAGCGATGGAGGGCAAGGAAGCGCCCGCCGACGGGGTGATCACCGGCTGGGGGGACATCGACGGCCGCACCTGCTGCATCGCCGCCTACGACTTCACCGTGATGGCAGGCTCGATGGGGATGACCGGCGAGCTCAAGGTCACCCGCCTGCGCGAGATGGCGCTTTCGAAGCGGATGCCCTTCGTCTGGCTGCTCGACTCAGCCGGGGCGCGGATCCAGGAGGCCGCCGGCTCGCTGTTCGCCGGTTCCGGCCACCTCTTCCGCGAGGAGGTCGAAATGTCCGGCGTCATTCCGATGGTCGCGGCGATGATGGGCCCCTGCGCGGCCGGCACCGCCTACATCCCGGCGCTGGCGGACTTCGTGCCGATGGTCTCCGGACAGGGGGCGATGGCGCTGGCCGGTCCCCACCTGACCAAAGCCGTCACCGGTGAGGACATCTCGATGGAGGAGCTGGGCGGCGCCAAGGTTCACTGCCGCAAATCCGGCGTCGGGGACCTCGAGGTGAAGGACGACGACGAGTGCATCGCGGCGGTCAAGCAGTACCTCTCCTACTTCCCCACCAACTGCGAGCAGAAGCCTCCGGTCGCCGAGACCGCTGACCCCGACGACCGCATGTCGGAGAAGCTGATGGAGATCGTCCCCGAGTCCTCGCGCCAGCCCTACGACATGTACGACGTGATCGGCGAGATCGTCGACGACGGCGAGTGGTTCGACATCAAGCCGAAGTTCGCGAAGACGCTGATCACCTGCTTCGCCCGCTTCGGCGGACAGCCGGCCGGGATCGTCGCCAACCAGCCCAAGCAACTGGCCGGCATCCTCGACAACGACTCCGCCGACAAGGCGGCCCGCTTCATCAACCTCTGCGACGCCTTCAACATCCCGCTCGTCTTCCTCCAGGACGTGCCCGGCTTCATGGTCGGCGCGAAGGTCGAGCACGCCGGGATCATTCGCCACGGCGCCAAGATGCTCTACGCGGTCAGCCGGGCCACCGTGCCGAAGGTGACCGTCGTGGTTCGCAAGGCCTACGGCGCCGGCTATTACGTGATGTGCGGCAAGGCGTATGAGCCCGACCTGATCGTCGCCTGGCCCGGGGCCGAGATCTCGGTGATGGGCGCCGAGGGCGCGGTCAACATCATCGGCCGCTCGGCGATCGAGGCCTCCGAGGACCCGGAGGCGACCCGCGAGGCGATGCTGAACGCGGTCCGCGAGCAGATCGATCCCTACATCGCCGCCGGCAACGCCGTGATCGACGACATCATCGACCCGCGCGAGACCCGCCCGACGATCGTCAGGGCGCTGCGGATGGCGAAGACCAAGCACGTGGAGAAGCCGAAGAAACGCCACGGGGTGATGCCCGTATGAGCCGCTTCGAGGACCCGGTCGTAATCAGCTGCTCGATCAGCGGCGTGATCGCCAACCGCGACCAGTGCCCGGCGATTCCCTACACGCCGGAGGAGTACGCGGCCGAGGCGCGGCGGGCGGTCGACGAGGGCGCCTCGCAGATCCACATCCACGCCCGCAAGCCCGACGGCACCCCCTCCTATGAGGTCGAGGATTTCAGGGCGATAACCGAGGCGATCCTGGCCGAGGTCGGCGACGTGATCGTCAACTACTCGACCGGGGCGATCGGGATCCCAACCTCCAAGCGGATCGAGTACCTGCGGGCGCTGAAGCCCGACGTCGCCGCGCTCAACATGAGCTCGATGAACTACGCCAAGTACTCCAGGCGCCGCAAGGACTTCGTCTTCAAGACGGTCTTCGAGAACAGTTTCGACACCATCATCGAGTTCCTGACCGCGATGCGTGAGCTGGGGATCAAGCCCGAGCACGAGTGCTTCGACTCGGGCCACGTCGCCAACCTCGACCCGCTGATCGACATGGGGCTGCTCGAACCGCCGCTGCAGATCTCATTGGTGATGGGGGTGACCGGCGGTATCCGCCCGACCCCGCGCAACGTCACCCTGATGTCCGACCAGATCCCCGGCGGGGCCGAGGGCCCCAACCAGTGGCAGGTGATCGGCATCTCCCGCGACCAGTGGAAGCTGCTCGCCGCCTCGCTGGTGCTGGGCGGCAACGTCCGCGCCGGGGTCGAGGACAACCTCTACCTGCCGAACGGCGAGATGGCGAGCTCCAACGGCGAGCTGATCGCCAAGGCGAGGCAGATGGCCGAGGACGTCGGCCGCCGCGCGGCCACGGTCGCCGAGGCCCGCGAGCTGCTGGGGGTTCCGAAGAGGGCCGGGGTCTGAGGGGCGGCGGCCGCCGCGCAGCGACGATGGCCGATCTTCCGCTTAGCGACGTCAAGATCCTCGATCTGACCCGGCTGCTGCCCGGGGGGTTCTGCTCGCTGCTGCTCGCCGACCTCGGCGCCGAGGTGCTGAAGGTCGAGGAC
>JBAVGD010000098.1:0-4102 GCA_049684635.1 Solirubrobacterales bacterium
ATCGAGGCGGGCTGGCCGGCGACGACGGCGCGGCTCTGGTCGCCGGAGGCGCCAAAGGAGTTGCTGAAGCTGACGCCAGAACCGGCGGAGGTCGCCTGAAAGCCGGGCTCAAGAGATTCCTCGTAGACGGACTCAGGAGTCGAGTAGCCGACCACGTCGAGCTTGCCGCCGCCGGAGGAACTCGGACGCGCGTCGCCGCTGCTGCCGCAACCCGCCACCGCGAGGGCCACCAGCACGAGCAGGATCGCTGCCGAGCCCAGTCCGACGCCCTTCTTTCCCTTGCCGAGCTTCGTCATCTAACCCTTCCCTTCTTTCTTGATGCAATTGGTTCGGAATTGAGGGTCGGGCACCTTAGCAGAAAGTCGATCAGCAAAGTCAAGATTAGGCCGGACGCCGCGAAAAGCGCTCAGCCACAGGCGCGCGGATCCTGTCGCGCCAGCCTTCTCCCATGTGCTCGGACGCGCTTCGCGCACCCTCCGCCATCGGGGCCCGTCCACCCCGCCACCGGCGCGAGAGGAGTCAGAACCCCGGCCCAGACCCCGCGTGTGCGACTGGCGAGCGCGGGGGGTCTAGCGGGCGGTTTAGCGGGCGGCCCAGGCGTCGGGGCTGCGGGCGAGTTCCTCGACGAGGGGCGAGAGCTCGCCTGAGACGAGGTCGGCGAGGGTCACATGCTCGACGACGGCCCGGAGGTTGGCGCGGACGGCAATCCACACCTCCTGCAGGTGGCGTGCGTTGCCGCGGTACTCGATCGACTCCGGCGGAGCCGACTGAACATGGGCAATCGGTCCCTCAACAGCGCGAACAACATCGGCGATCGTGATCGAGTCGGCCGGCCGTGCCAGCCAGTAGCCGCCCTTCGTGCCGCGGCGAGCGCGCACGATGCCGGCGTGCTTCAGCTCGAGCAGGATGTGCTCGAGGAACTGAAGTGGAATGTCCTGCGCCTCGGCGAGCCGCTCCCCCTTGACGGGCTCCGCATTGGCAGCCGCAAGCTCGGCAGCTGCCCGTACGGCGTAGTCGACCTTGGCTGATACGCGCATGGCTCGGTCAATCAGCCGATCGTCTCGGGTGTGAGATCCGCGGTAGGCGTGTCATTTCGCTCACGCCGCCGGTTGATCCAGTGCGGCGCAGCCAGGATCAGACCAAGGCCAAGGGCCGCAACGCCGGCCGCGATTGGCCAGACCGTGGGGTCGCCCTTCTGGATCGTCACGATCCCCGATGCGACCAGAACCAGGCCCAGAGCAGTGCGGATGAAGCCCTGCGGCGCCTTGCCCGAGAGGGCCGCACCGATCACCACACCGGGCACCGAGCCGAGCAGGATGTTCCCGGCGAGGACAAAGTCGACGTTTCCCCCAACCCAGTGGGCGATACCGGCCGCCCACAGAAGCACGGCGGCGTGGAAGACGTCGGTGCCGACGACTTTCTTCGGGGCGAGCCGGTAGACCGCAATCAGGAGAATCGCGATCACCGTGCCGGAGCCGGCCGAGGTGATCCCGATCACGAAACCCGTCGTCGCGCCGATAACCACCGCCGCGACTTTGTGCCGGCGCTCGACATTGAAGCGGTCGCGCTCGTTGACCATCTCGCGGAGGATCAACGCCCGCGTCAGGGTGACGATCCCGACCATCAGCAGCGTGCCGCCGAGCACCGCGTAGACAAGCGAGTCGAGCCGTTCCGGATTGACATTCCGCTCGAGGATCGAAACGAGCCCGACCCCGGCAATTGACGCTGGGACACTGCCCAGCGCCAACCACTTCACAAGGTCCAGATTCACGGTCTTCATCCGCAGGTGCCGCCAGCCACCGACCGTCTTCGTGATGGCCGAATAGAAGATGTCAGTACCGATGGCCGTGGTTGGCTGGATTCCGAAGATGAGGATCAGCAACGGCGTCATCAGGGATCCTCCACCCATCCCCGTCATACCGACGAGGATGCCAATGCCGAGTCCGAAAAGAATGATTGCGGGGTCCATACGTGTATGCGCGGGGTTGCTTTATGGACTTTCTCGACCTCCTTGGTCAAGAGAGCCAAATGCGACAGGGTAGCAGTCTCTTCGACATCTCTTGGCAGATTCCGCGCGAACGCACGAGCCAGGGGTTGATTCGAAAAACCTGGCCAGGCGCACCATCCGCCGGTGCGGGAATTAGGAATCAACCGCCTCAGGTCACTAAACTCGGACCTACAACCCAGGGGAGCTCGCGGGAAGGCGGGCTGAGATAGCGCCCAACGGGACACACCGCCCGGCGCCGACCCTCAGAACCTGTGCGGTAATGCGCGCGAAGGGAGCATGTTGAAACCATCGGTCGCAGTGGGGCCCGGACCGGCCGAGGTATCCGGCGCGGGGACCGGTGCCGCATTGATCATCAGCAACCTCCGCCATGCATATGGCGAGTTGCTCACCATCGACCAGATCGACTTCGAGGTTCCGGCGCACGGCGTGCTGGGCGTAGTGGGACCGTCAGGGTGCGGCAAGTCGACGCTTCTGGAGCTGATCTGCGGCTTACGGCAACCCTCCGAGGGGGAGATCGCCGTTGGCGGCCGCCGCGATCCGCAGGGCCGGCTCGCCCACTGTGCCTACATGCCCCAGCGCGATCTTCTACTGCCGTGGCTGTCCGCGGTTGACAACGCCGCGTTGCCGCTGCGCAACAGCGGGATTGGGCGCCGGCAGGCCCGCGACCGCGCGGGTGCGCTCTTCGAGCGCTTCGGGCTCGCCGGGTTTGAGTCCTCGCCTCCGGGGGAGCTCTCGGGCGGTATGCGGCAGCGCGTTGCGTTCCTGCGGACGCTGGTCTCGGGTAAGCCGGTGCTGACGCTCGATGAGCCCTTCGCCTCGCTCGACGCGATTACCAGAGCCGAGATGCAGGAATGGCTGGCCAGGGCGCTCGAAAGGGATCCCCGCACGGTCGTCCTCGTCACCCACGACGTCGAGGAGGCCCTCTACCTCTCGGATCGGGTGGTGGTGCTCTCGGCACGGCCGGCGCAGATCGTCGCGGAGCTGCGCCCGCCTGGGCCGCGGGCACCCGATCGCGACGCGGCGGTCACCGACGCTGAGTTCGTCGCCACCCGAGAGCGAGCGTTGCACGCACTGAGAAGGGGCGCCCGATGAAGAAGATGACGCCCTTCCTACTCGCAACGCAGCGCAAAGGGCGTCGGGCGGCGAAACGCTGGCTCCCCACCACCCTTCTGGTCGCCTGCATGATCGGTGCTTGGCAGCTGGCGGCCACCACCGGCGCGATCGCCGGCGCGTTGCACCTCGAACCGTTTCTGGTTCCGTCGCCATCTGCCATCGCGACATCGCTGTGGGACAGTCGCTCCTTGCTAGCGGAAAACGGCTGGGTCACCCTGCAGGAGGTGCTGCTCGGGTTTGCCTGTGGCCTTGCCGCCGGCCTGGCCTTTGCCGTGGTCCTTCATCTCTCGAAAACATTGCGCCAGGCCTTCTACCCGTTGATGGTTGCCTCGCAGACCGTCCCGATCCCCGTCATCGCCCCGATCCTCCTGGTCTGGCTGGGCTTTGGGATAGGGCCGAAGCTGGCGATCGTGGCGCTGATCTGCTTCTTTCCGATCGCCGTCAACGTCCTCGACGGGCTGCGCTCCGTGGATCCCGAAACCACGAAGATGATGCGCACCCTGGACGCGTCCCGCTGGCAGATCTTCCGGCGCGTCGAGGCGCCGACAGCCCTCCCCCACCTCTTCACCGGCGCCAAGATCGCCGTCGCCATCGCCGTGATCGGTGCCGTCTTCGGCGAGTGGAGCGGAGCCGACTCCGGCCTGGGCTTCCTGATCCTCCAGGACATCGGCTTGCTGGAAACAGCGCGGGCATTCGCCTCTGTTGCGCTGCTGTCCGCAATTGCCATGGCATTGTTCGGCTTCCTCGCCCTCGCGGAGCGCCGGATCGTCACATGGAGATAGAAAACGGTTCACAACACGACCAGAAAGCAAGGATGAGGAACAAAGACGCAGCTAGAAGACTTCGCCTACCGCTCGTCGTGGCAACCATCGTGGCCGCGGCCATCGTCGCCTTCGGCCTGGCGGCCTGCGGCGAAAAGAGCGAGACCGGCGGCACCGAACGCCAACCGCTCAGCCTCACCCTCGACTTCTATCCCAACCC
>JBAVGD010000099.1:0-1544 GCA_049684635.1 Solirubrobacterales bacterium
TGCTTGAGGTTTTCGCCCGAGCCTTGGGACACGTCGGCCGCGAGCGTGCGCTGGTGGATCTGGTGGGCATCGACCCGCTTGAGTTTTTGTGGCTGCTGGCCGGGCAGTTGGGGATCGAGATCAGTTCGGCGGCGCCCGAGTTTGCGTTGCAGCGGGCGGTGACCGACCATATCCTGGCCAATCGCTATCAGCAGATCGCCACGATCTTGTTGCTGGACGACGCCGACGAGGCGCGCGCCGACGTGCTCGATCAGATTGCGCGTCTGGCGCAATTCGACGTGTCGCGCGAAGCGCGTCTGACGATCGTGTTGGCGGCCCAGCCGCAGCGCGTGCACAAGCTGGGAGTTCGATTGCTGGAACTGGCGGATTTGCGGATCGACTTGGACGGCTGGGAAGTCGACGACACCGCCGCGTTTGTCAAACGGGCGCTGGCGGAAGCGGGGCGCTCGACGCCGATTTTCAGCGAAGCCGCGCTCGGCCGCTTGCACGAGCTGGCCAGCGGCGTGCCGCGCCGCATCAAACAATTGGCCGATCTGGCGCTTTTGGCCGGCGCGGGCCAGAACCTTGCGCAAATCGAGCCGAACACGCTCGACTCGGTGTTCCACGAGCTTGGCGTCATCGTGCCGGCCAGCCAGTTGGCCGTCAGCGGCCGGTAGTTGCCGCCGGCGCGCTCGAATTCCTGCGAGCCGCCCGGGAGAATCCCGCTCGCGGAGCCCCACGAACCGATCTGGTAAATGGGGCAGGGATGGTTAAAATAGGCTCGTTCTAGCCTTCCCGGGTCCGCATGCCGCGAGGTCCACGCGTGTCGAAAGCAGCCGTTAGCATAAGTTCCGCCAGAGAGCAACCGGGCGAGGTTTTGAACCTGAAGGATCCGGTCGTGGCGGCGGTGTTGGGCTGGCTGATCCCCGGCCTGGGCCATCTTTATCAAGGACGAACGGCCAAGGGGCTGCTGTTCATGGTGTGCGTCTTGAGCACGTTCTTCTACGGACTGTTCATGAGCGACGGCCGCGCGGTGTATGCCTCGTGGGCCGAGTGGGACCACCGCCTGCCGTACTATTGCCAGGTTGGCGTCGGCCTGCCCGCGCTGCCGGCCTTGTTGCAGACCTACCTGGTCCGCGGCGGCAAGGCCCCCTTGCTGGGCGGCATCATGGCTCCACCGGTCACGCCGGCCGAGCTTAACGAGTGGTACCGGTCGCTGCACCGCTATTTTGACTTGGGCACGGTGTATACGATGATCGCCGGATTGCTCAACGTGCTGGTCATTTATGACGCCTGGGGCGGACCGGTGCCGTTGGACGAGGCCGAAGAAAAGAAACGCAACGAACCGCAACCCGCCCCCTCGGGCGCATGAGACCCCCGGAGCCCGCGATGCTGAGCTTTGCGTTACCGTTGGCCGAAATCAATCTGATGTGGTATTCGGTGCCGCTGATCGTGGCGATCAGCCTGGTCTATTCGGCCACGCGCCACGAAGCGATGGCGCCGATTCTATCGCATGCGGTGCGGCTGGGTGTGATGATCGCCGGCTTCATGGCCGTGATCATGGG
>JBAVGD010000100.1:0-1737 GCA_049684635.1 Solirubrobacterales bacterium
GCGGCCGGGCTGAAGACGACCTTCGAGAGCTCGGTGAACTCCCTCTTCAGCGCCGACTACGCGCTGACCGCAACCGACAACTTCTCGCCCATCTCGACAGCGTCGGCGAACGCGCTGAAACGGGTACCGGGCGTGCAGGTCGTCTCCGGCGTCCGCGCCGGCACCGGCCGCTCGTTCGGCAAGCAAATAGGCGTCACCGGCGTAGCGCCGGACATCAGCCGGGTGATCACCGTCGACTGGCAGGCGGGCTCGCCGTCCGTGCCCGGTGAGCTGAAGCGGGACGGAGCCTTCGTCTCCAAGGACTTCGCGAGTTCGCACCATCTCGCCGTCGGCTCGTCGATCAAGGTCGAGACACCATCCGGCAAGGTGATGCGGCTCGGCGTGCGCGGCATCTTCGCGCCGCCAAAGGGCGGCTCTCCGTATGGCGACGTGACGATCTCGACCCAACGCTTCGACGCCGAATACCAAAACCCGCAGAACGTGTTCACGTTCATTGACGTCGCCGGTGGCGTCACGGCCGCGAACGGGCAGAAGCTCGAAAGGGCGGTGGCGAGCTTCCCGAACGCCAAGGTTCAGACTGAGCAGCAGTTCAAGCAAAACCAGGAGCAGGGGATCGACACGCTGCTCAACCTCCTCTACGTGCTGCTCTCGCTCTCGATCATCGTCAGTCTCTTTGGGATCGTGAACACGCTGGTGCTCACCGTGTTCGAGCGCACGCGCGAGATGGGAATGCTGCGCGCGGTGGGGATGACGCGGCGGCAGCTCCGGCGCATGATCCGCCACGAGAGCATCATCACGGCTCTGATCGGCGCCACGCTGGGGATCCCAATCGGGATCGTGCTTGCGGCGATGGTCGGAAAGGCGATCGACTACCCGGCGTTCACGATCCCGGTCGGGACGCTCTTCGTCTTCGTCATCGCCGCGATCGTCGCCGGGCTTCTGGCCGCGATCTTCCCCGCCCGCCGCGCGGCGCGGCTCAACGTGCTCGAGGCGCTCCAGTACGAGTAGCGGACGGCGCACCAGCGCGCCGGCTCACCCCGCCGGGCGCACTGGGTCGCGGATGAGGCGATGGCGGAGACACGGCATTCCGACGGCCAATAGCCTGCCCGGATGGCGCTCGCCGACGAATTCGACGGCTTTCTGATCGATCTAGACGGGGTTGTCTGGGTCGGGCGCGAATTGCTGCCCGGTGCCGCCGAGACGCTGCAGCAGCTGATCGACCGGGGCAAGGAGGTCGTCTTCGTCACCAACAACTCGGTGCGACGGCCGGACGCCTACGCGGAGCGCCTTCGCGAGGCCGGGATCCCGGTGGCCAATGAGCGAGTCCTGACCGCCGGAGCGGCGACCGCTCGGTTGGCGGCCGAGCGGATCGGGGCCGATGGCACCGCGTTCGTGATCGGAGCGCCGGGCTTCAAGGAGATGGTCGCAACGGCCGGCCTGACCCTGCTGGAGGGAGAGGCCGGGCAGGGCGCCGATGCGGTGGTCGTCTCGGGCCATCGCGAGTTCGACTACGCGGAGCTGCTGACGGCGACCCGCGCTCTGCAGCACGGGGCAAGCCTGTTCGCCACCAGTCGCGACCCGACCCTGCCGATGCCCGGCGGCGCCTGGCCCGGCACCGGCGCAACGCTGGCGGCGGTGGAGACCGCATCGGGCAAGCGGGCCGAGATCGGCGGCAAGCCCGAGCCCCACCTCTTCGAGATGGCCCGCGAGCAGATCGCCTCAGCCCAACGCGTGGCG
>JBAVGD010000101.1:0-1634 GCA_049684635.1 Solirubrobacterales bacterium
GTTCTGACATTCAGTCGCGGTGATTAGTTTTAAGTTTTCAGTTGTTAGTCAAGAACAGGCGACCGGCGCTGCAAGCCTTCGGGAAAACGCTGCTGTTCTTCCCCCGCCGATATTTCCTTCGACTAACAACTAAATACCAAGAACTAAAAACTCTTCCGCGATTCAGCAAGCCACCTGTTGAAGCGACTCCTGCCTCTCGCCGCCTCGCGCACGCGCAGCCACAAACTTCCGGCGAACCGCGCGCTTGATCTGGTATTCCCAGACCGTTCCGAAGTCCTCGCCACGCAGCGCCCTTCCCGCCGCACGCTGCCGCTTTTCCACCGCGTATCCGCCGTACTCCGGCTTGCGCAAGTGCCGCAACTGCGCCGAAATGCTCGCCGGCGGGTAGTGTGTTAGTTTCGACAGCTCGTCCAGCGTCAACCACGTCTCGCATTGCCGCGCGCTTAACATCACGTCGCACAAAACATCCCGTTGCCGACGCCGCGCGATCCGAATGAGTTCCCTTCTCTGAGTTCTTCGCATCTTTGCCTCCATTTCCGCCGTTTTCACTCCTCGGCTGGAAACTCTTCCGTGCCGCCACACGCTGCGCCGTCGCGTTCTTCGTCTTCTGCCTCGTCCGGAGTCCACGCCGTGCGGTCCGGATCTTCGTAATCGCCCGCGCAAGCGCTGCAAGCTCGCATCTCTATCGCCCTGACAGCGTCAGGAATGGAGTAAATTGAGTTCCGCGCTTCGTGCCCCGCGGCCACCGCCGGATCCGGCCGCCAAACTTTTCCACACTTTTCCACAGGCTCTTACCCTATCGTTCATCTTGACTGTACTTAATTAAGTGTTAACGTACGCCGGTTGCTTCCCAGGAGGCCCTCGTGAACCACTACAAGACCCAACCTCCGTGGGAGTTCCTGCTCTCCGCTTCGCGAAACTCGCTGCAGAGCTACGAACTCTCGCGTCTCAGCCATGCCGCCAATCTCCGCAAGGAGATCGGCGCGCTTCTCGACCTGTGGATGGAGGAAAATTCCGCCGCCATGCTGGCGCGCTGGTTGATGGAACAGCGGGAGCGCCCGCAGCACGTGCAGGAAGACGCTCTCGCTGCTGAACCGCTCCCGAAAAATGGACGCACTGCGTCCGATAATTTTTTCCCGGATCGTTCGGCCGCGCCACCGGCAAACCGAGGCCCCGCGTGAGGTGAAGCCTATCTGCCGGTACTTAATTCGTGTTTTGCTGCCAGGTCGGACCCCCGAGAACCCACGGTCGCCCGCCTCTGGAGATGTGCCCGGCATCGCGCGAACTGACCGAATGAACTCTCCCGCCCCAGCGTCCCCGCGGCACGCCTCGCACAATCGTCTTTGCCCCGTTCCTTCAACGTCCATCGCAGCCATCGTGTCCATGCGCCTCACCTCAGACTTACGTCTTGGCTGCTTTATATTTATTAGAGGACTCTAATTCGGGAAAACGGCGGCGGCAGTTTGACGGTAAATCTGCACACACCTCGAGTTGTCGGGAAAAATTGCGAGAAGGGAGTGACTAAATACTAGCGGGCAGACGGGGTAGCAACAGCGGGCGCTATTTCGAGAAGTTGCTCTTTGCGGTAAACGAGGGAGTTGATGTCGTACGTCGCTAGCTCGAAGCCATGACCG
>JBAVGD010000102.1:0-1998 GCA_049684635.1 Solirubrobacterales bacterium
CCGCTGGATTAGGGCTGTGTTCGAAGCCCAAGAGGTGGCCGACGTCGTGGACCATCACCGCGCAGAGCAGGTCGAAGATGATCGGTTCCGCATATGCCCGGTCGATCCAGAGGGCGCAGTTCACTGAGCTCGCAGGGGCACCGGCGGGTACCTGGGTCGCCTTTCCTGAGATGGCTCCAACCAGCGGGCCGCCAAGTGAGCCACGGGGCACGATCTGTTTGTCAATGCGCGCGCAGGCGGCGGGTTCCCGGCCCCAGTACTTGATCGCGAGGTCATATGCGAAGTTGAGTCGTGGCGGGAATGGCGCTGCCTGCGCCTGGACCGACACAGCGAGGAAGGCGGCGAGCGCTATGGCCCCGGCCAGTCGCCTCATGGTCGATCGCCGCCTGTGGTTGAGCGATCAGCGACGCCCGCAAGGTGCCGTGACCGATATCTGCGAAGAGCCATTCCGTCTTCCTCTCGGTAGCTGCGCCCGACTGCGCGGGCCTGACTCCCGGGTTAAGACTTGTCGGCAGGCGATTCGCCCCCCCTGGATTTCAGTGGCGCTTCGGTTCCAGCCCGATCAGGTCGAAGTAGCCGACCAGAAAGATCCGCTGACCATCTGAAACCGCCGGGGTGTAGCCGGCGTTGTGCAGCTCGAATGTCTTGCGATGGGTGCGGACGTCGATGCCGATTGCGTCCTGGGTCTTGAAGCTCGAGGTGTAGACGGTGTGGCCGATGAGCGTCGCGGTTCCCGGCACCGGCCCGCCGACGTCGTAACGCCACTCCTGCTTGCCGCTCAGTGCGTTGAGCGCATAGAGATGGTGGTCATAGGAGCCGATGTAGACGCTCGGTGGAGTGCCGGGAACCCTGGCGAGGACCGGCGACCCGTAGACGAAGTTATGGGTGGGAAACGACCAGGCGATCTTTCCGGTCTCTTCGTCGAAGGCGAAAACGGTGCCGTCGTCGCGCCCCGCATAGACATGTCCGAAGGCGATGGCGGGCGACGAGTAGAAGCCACCCAATCCGAAGGGCCGCACCCGGGTTGTGTTCGTGCGCCAGAGCAAATGGCCGGTCTTGGCGTCGAGGCAGAACATTGCTCCCTCGTAGTCCGCGGTGAAGAGCCGGCCATCGTGGTAGCTCGGACTCGCTTTGATCGCCGCGGGCGAGTTGAACCGCCACCGGATCGCCCCGTTGGCTGCGTCCAGGGCGATGACGTCGGTCTTGTCGTTGCCCAGATAGAGGTTGCCATCGATCGCCAGCGGCGACGATTCCAGGTGAGCGTGCAGGTCGCGGACCCAGTCCGTCTTGCCGGTGCGCGCATCGACCGCAGCCACTTCGCCGTCGACGAAGGCAAAGAAGACGCGCCCCTGGTGGAAGACGGGGGCCGTGACATCGGTGGGCGGCCCGGCCTGCGTGGGGTCGGTGATCCGCTGCCACAGCGTCTTGCGGTCGCGGAGCCGCACCGCGCGGGCGTTGCCGTACTTGTTGACGACGTAGGCGACGCCATCGGCGACCGCCGGTGGGAACTCGATCAACGCGTGGGTGTCGATCGACCAGGCTTCGCGCAGCGGGGGATCGAGCGAGCGCCGGGTGGTGGGCAGGTAATGCGTGCGCTCCGCCACGCGACCGAACAGGGGCCAGTCGACGAACCGCCCGTCCCTGCTGGGTGCACCCCCGGAGTCACCGCAACCGGCGAGCACGCTTGCAGCAACCAATGCTCCAACTCCAACGAGTCGGCCAAGAGCGTGGCGTCTGCATCTGCGCATTGGCATTGCGCGTCCGTATCGACAGCGGCGCAGGCGGGCTTTATGGCCGTGGCGGAGAGCTTGATCGGCTCAGCCGCGCGGAGAGCGAGTTTCCTGCAACTCGTTCGGGGAGGAGGACGAGGAGGAAGCGGCGGACGGGAATTGAACCCGCATCATCAGCTTGGAAGGCTGAGGCTCTACCATTGAGCTACCGCCGCGCGGGGATGCGTCAGAATAAGCGGTATCCACGGGGCGTGGCGCAGTCTGGTAG
>JBAVGD010000103.1:0-2897 GCA_049684635.1 Solirubrobacterales bacterium
CAGCGCCGCCACGTCGCCGTCGCGGGGGGAGCGTACGACGCCCTCGCCAAAGGCGCAGGCCGCTTCGTTCAGCATCACGAGGACGAGCCGCTGGATGACTTCGGCGGCGTGTGAGCCGCCGTTGGGATGGACGCCGAGGAGCTCGTACACGGAGGCGTCGACCCCTTTCTTTTTCCCAGCCGCGTACCGATAGAAACCGCGGCCGGCCTTCCGGCCCAGCCGACCGTCTTTCACGAGCTTTGCAAACGCCGGCGCGGCCGCGAGCCGGTCGCCGAACGCGGCGTGCAGCACGCCCGACGCCTTGTCGGCGACGTCCAGCCCGACTTCGTCGAGCAGCGTGATAGGCCCGACCGGGAATCCCCACGCCACCATCAGCCGGTCCAGCTCATCGATCGCTACTCCCTCGCCGAGGAGATGCCCCGCCTCATTCATGTACGGCGCCAGAATGCGGTTGACCCAGAAGCCCGGGCGGTCGCGCACCACAATGGCGGTCTTGCCCATCCGGCGACCGAACGCGACCGCGGTGGTGATCACCTCGGCCGCGGTGCGGTCGGAGGGGATGACCTCGAGCAATGGCATCCGCGCCACCGGCGAGAAGAAGTGCATCCCGATCACCCGCTCCGGGCGCTGCGCCCCTTCGGCGATGCGACCGATCGGAATCGTCGACGTGTTGGATGCGAAAATGGCGCCCGCCGGCGTTACCGCCTCGACCTCGCGCAGCACCTGTTGCTTCACGGCGAGGTCCTCGAACACGGCCTCGATGACGAGATCGGCCCGCCCGAACGCCCCATAGCCGGCGTCGCCCGACAGCAGGGCAGCCAGGCGGGTGTACTCGTACTTGGTAATGCGCCGCCGGCGCAGGCGATCGTCGAGAACACCCCGCGCCGCCGCGAGCCCTTTGGCCACCTGCGGCAACGCGGCGTCCTTCATGCGGACGTCCACGCCGGCCTGCACCACGGCGGTGCCCGCGATCCCCGCGCCCATGAAGCCCGCTCCCACGACCGCCAGCCGGCGCACCTCGAGTGGCGGCGGCGGGTTCTCGACCCCCAAGTCCTTCTTGAGCTGGGTCGTGGCGAAAAAAATCTGGACGAGCTTACGCGAGACATCGGTCGCCGCGAGCTGGCCGAAGAGCTCGGATTCGCGTTTCAGGCCCGCCGTCATTCCGTGGCGGAGCCCGTACTCGACCGCCTCGAGGGCGGCGAGCGGTGCGGGGTAGTTCCCGCGGGTCGTCGCGAGGACCTGCTGGCGCGCCTGACGGAACACGAGCTTCCGGCCGAGCCGATTGCCGTCGAGCAGCCAGCCAACCATGCCCCCCGACCGCTTTCGGACAGGCCGCCAGCCGGCCGCCAGTTTGCGCGCGGCGGCGAGTGAAACCCCGAGCAAGATCGGAGGCGGCACCAGCTCGTCCACAATGCCGAGGCGAAACACCTTTTGGGCGCGCTCGACCTTCCCGGCTAGGATGATGTCGAGCGCGGCGCGAGCCCCTATCAGGCGGGGCAGGCGCTGGCAGCCTCCGGCGGCCGGGATGATCCCGAGTTGCACCTCGGGCAGGCCGAGCTGGGTCTTCGGGTGATCGGTGGCCACGCGGTAGCGACAGGCGAGCGCGAACTCCAGTCCTCCGCCTAGACAGGCACCGTGGATCGCGGCGACCACGGGCTTCGGGAACCGGGCGACGCGCTCGAGCATGTCCTGACCGGCGGCGGCCAACCGCTCCGCCTCGGCGGCGCTCTTGAGGGCGACGAACTCCTCGACGTCCGCGCCGGCGATGAAGATGTCGGCCTTCCCCGAGCGGAAGACGACCGCCTTGACCCCGGGATCGCGCGCGAGCGTCTCGAACGTGGCGATGAATTCTTCCTTCACCGACTGCGTGATCTTGTTGACCGACTCACCGGGCAGGTCGAACGTGACCACCGCAATGCCGTCGCTGTTCTCCCAAGTGAGGGCAGCCGCAGTGGTCATTACCGGCGCTCCAAGACCATCGCGAACCCCATCCCCCCCTGGGCGCAGATCGAAATGAGACCGAGCGCGACGTCACGTCGCTGCATCTCGTTGGCGAGGCTCGTCACCAGGCGGCCGCCGGTCGCACCGAACGGGTGACCAATGGCAATCGACCCGCCTGTCACGTTGATGATGTCTTCGTTGATCTCCCACCCCTTGGCAGCGAATCCCTGGAGGTTGGAAAGGACCTGGGCCGCAAATGCCTCGTGGATCTCGATGAGGCCCAGGTCCTTCCACTTAATGCCTGCTCGCTCGAGCGCCATCGGTACCGCCCAGACCGGCGCCTGGAGCAGCTGCCATCCGGGATCCACGGCGGCGACGGCGTAGGAGCGGATGAAGGCGAGCGGCGCAAAGCCCAGCGCCCGGGCGGTATCCTCCCCCATCAGCAGCACCGCCGACGCACCGTCGGTCAGCGGCGATGCGTTCGCGGCCGTGACCGACCCGTAGCGACGATCGAACACCGGCTTGAGGTTCGCCATCTGCTCGAGTGAGCTATCGCGGCGGATGCCATTGTCTTGCGTGACGACCGGATCCCCCGGCCGGGCCGGGAACCACGGGACGATCTCGGCCGTGAGCCGACCGTCGTCGGTCGCGCGGGCTGCGAGCTGATGGCTGCGCAGCGCCCAGCGATCCTGCGCTTCCCGGCTGATGTGGTTCTCCTTGGCCATTTTCTCCGCCGACTGGCCCATCGATTGACCGGTGGACGGCTCCGAAATGGCGGGAGAGACGGGGATGAGGTCGCGCGGTCGAATCTTGGTGAAGGCTCGAACTCGGGCGCCCAGGCTCTTTGCCTTGCTGGCCTCGAAGAGGATGTCGGCCAACCGCCGCGATGCAAGGATCGGGATATCGGAGAGCGATTCGACGCCACCCGCGATCACGACGTCGGCGTGCTTCAGAAC
>JBAVGD010000104.1:0-8718 GCA_049684635.1 Solirubrobacterales bacterium
CAGAGATCGCGGCGGAAGGTCTCGACCATGAAGCCGCGCTCGTCGCCGTGGACCTGCGGCCCCAGCAGGACAACGCCATCGAGCTTGGTCGGCAGAATCTTCACACCGAGATCGAGCGGGTTCGCCGGGGCCGCCATCGGCTCAACTCAGCGCCCTGCCGTACTGCTTCTCGTAGTACTCGCGGTACTCGCCGGTGCGAATCGGCCCCCACCACTCCTCGTTGTCGCGGTACCACTGGACCGTCCGCTCCAGGCCCTCGGCGAAGCGGACCTGCGCCTCCCAACCCAACTCGGAGCGGATCTTCTCGCTGCCCAGCGAGTAGCGGCGGTCGTGGCCGGGACGGTCGGTGATGTGTTCGATCAGCGACTCATCGGCGCCGGTCAGCTCGATCACCCGCTTCACCACGTCGATGTTCTCGCACTCGTCGGGGCCGCCGACGTTGTAGGCCTCACCGGGCCGACCGTTCATGAGGACGGTGTGGATGCCCCGGCAGAAATCCTCGACGTAGAGCCAGTTGCGCACCTGGCGCCCGTCCCCGTAGACGGGCAGGGGATCGCCGTGGATCGCGTTCAGAACCATTAACGGGATCAGCTTCTCCGGGTATTGGCGCGGACCGTAGTTGTTGGAGCCACGGCAGATCACCGCCTCCAGGCCGTAGGTGTGGAAGTGAGCGGCGACGAGCAGGTCTCCCGCGGCCTTCGTCGCCGAGTACGGCGAGGAGGGATCGAGCGGCGAGGTCTCGGTGAAGGAACCGGACTCGATCGAGCCGTAGACCTCGTCGGTGGAGACCTGCAAGTACCGGCCAATGCCCAGCTCGCGGGCGGCGTCCAGCAGGACGCCGGTCCCAATTACGTGGGTCCGCGCGAAGGCGTCCTGATCGTCGATCGAGCGGTCGACGTGGGACTCGGCGGCGAAGTTAACGACGGCATCGCAGCCCTCCATCGCTTCGTGGACGATCGCCGGGTCCTCGATTGCACCGACCACGAGATCGATGTTCTCCGGCAGGTTCTCCCGCCGCCCCGCGTAGGTCAGCTTGTCGAGGACCCGCACCTCGTGCTCCTGACTGGCCAGCCGCACATAGGTGGATCCGATGAAACCGGCAGCGCCGGTAACCAGCAATTTCATACCGCCTCCCGATCCGCTGAGCGCTGCGCCAGATAGCCCGCCAGACCGTCCTGCCAGGAAGGCAGCCTGATCGCGTGCTCACGCTGGCTGACCAGAGCCGAGCAGGCCGGCCGCGGCGCGGGGCGCCCGAGCATGTCCGTCGTCGCCGACAGCACTTTGCACTCGACCTTCGCCTGATCGAAGATCTCCCGCGCGAACTCGTACCAGGAGCAGGAGCCGCCGGCCGCCATGTGATGGATGCCGAACTCGACCCCCTCGATCAGCCGGATGATCCCGTAGGCGAGATGCCAGGTGTAGGTCGGCGAGCCCACCTGGTCCCTGACGACGAGGACCTCGCCGTGGTCGACGGCGAGGCGCAGCATCGTCTCGACGAAGTTGGATCCCCCGATCCCGAACAGCCAGGAGGAGCGGACGATGAAGTGGCGCTTGTTGGCCGCGGTCGTCGCATTCTCCCCGGCCAGCTTTGTGCGGCCGTAAGCGGATAGGGGCGCCGGCTGATCGGTCTCGACATAGGGCTCCCCCTTGGCCCCGTCGAAGACATAGTCGCTCGAGACGTAGACGACGCTGGCGCCAACCGCGGCGGCTGCGGCAGCAAGATTCCCGGCGCCCTCGCCGTTGACCGTCAGCGCCGCCTCCTCGGCCTCCTCGGCTCCATCGACATCGGTCCAGGCGGCGCAGTTGATCACCACCGCGGGCCGCTCCTGTTCGAGCTTGACGTTCACGGAGCGTGCGTCGGTGACGTCGAGCTCCATGTGGCCAAACCCGATCACCTCGTGCCCGGCGTTCTCCGCGGCGAGCATCACGTCGCGCCCGAGCATCCCGGCGGCGCCTGTGACCAGCAGCTTCATCAGATGATCTTGATCTCCGACTTATCGCCGACCAGCATCCGCAGGGTCTTTGGCATTCCCTCGCTGCGGGTGAGCTTCACTTCGCGGCCGAGAAGGCTCGCCTCCATCCTCGTACCGAGATCTTCGACCACGGAGCCGGACAGAACGATCGAGTGCTCGATTTCGGAGCGGCAGATCCTGACGCCATCGCCGATCGAGGTGTAGGGGCCGACGTAGGCGTCCTCGATTTGCGCTCCGGCGCCGATCACGGCCGGTCCCCTAACGACCGACCCTGAGATCTTCGCTCCCTTCTCGACGATCACCCGGCCCTCGACACGCGAATCGCCGTCGATCTCACCGTCGAGGCGCGTCTCGATCTCCTCCAAGACCAGCCGGTTGGCCTCGAGCATGTCGGCGAGCTGCCCGGTGTCCTTCCACCAGCCGCTGACCACCTCGGACTGGACCTTGCGACCGTCCTCGATCAGCTTCTGGATCGCCTCGGTGATCTCGAGCTCGCCGCGCCACGAGGGCTCCAGCGCGCGCGCGGCTTCGAAGATCAAGGGGCCGAAGAGGTAGACGCCGACCAAAGCGAGGTTTGACGGCGGGTCTTTCGGCTTCTCGACGAGGCGCACCACGTGCTCGCCGTCCAGCTCTGCGACCCCGTAGGAGCTTGGATCCTCCACGGGGGTGAGAAGGATGAGGGCATCGGGCTCAGCCTCTCGGAAGGTGGCCACCAGGCCTCGCAGTCCGTCGGCCAGGAGATTGTCGCCGAGATACATGACGAAGGGCGAGGTTCCGATGAACTCCTCCGCCGTCAGGACCGCGTGGGCGAGCCCGGCCGGCTCATCCTGGACGATGTAGGTGACTTCGGCCCCGAACGCCGAGCCATCGCCAACCGCTGCGCGAATCTCGTCACCGGTCTCCGGCGCGATGATGATCCCGATCTCCTTCACGCCCGCATCGACAAGCGCCTCGATCCCGTAGAAGAGCACGGGTTTGTTGGCGACGGGCACCAGCTGCTTCGCCGAGGTATGGGTGATCGGCCGCAGGCGAGTACCGGCGCCGCCCGAGAGGATCAGGCCTTTTAAGTGTTGCACCGTGTCGGAAGGCTACCGTCGGTGCGCCACGCGACCGCGTCTCCCTTGAGCCGGCGGGTCCGGTACGTTCAGCGGCGATGGAGGCGGAGGTACACCAGCTCGACCCCGAACGCGGCCTTCCTCGGGTCAACCTTCAATCCCGAACAGCAGGCTTGGTTCTGCTTGGTTTCGCGATGGCAGGCAGCATCGCGCTGTTGCTGTGGGTACTCCACAACGCGCCCTTCGTCGAGGATGAATGGGGGTTGCTAGTACGTGCTCAGGACGCGTCGCTAAGAGACGTATTCGTTCCGTGGAACGGGCACCTCCTGGCCGTCGGAATTTTGATCGCAAAGCTCTCGATTGCGCTTGTCGGGTCGCAGATCTGGTTGCTGGTCGCACTCGACATCGCCGGTGTCATTGCGTGCTCCGCGCTCGTCTACGGGTTCGCACGTTCGCGGCTGGGGCCCGTGCTTGCGGTCGCGCCGGCCCTGGTGCCGCTTTTCTTCAGCGGCACCTCGATCTTCTACGGAACCGGGATCCAGCTCACCCCTCTCCTCGGAATCAATGGCATCTATTCGCTCGACTTCGGCCTGGCCGCCCTGTTCCTAGTTGCGCGAGAACGTCGCCGCGACGACCTCTTGGCCGCAGCGATGCTCACCCTGTCGCTGGCCTCGTTCTCTTATGGACTCGCCTTTGCGGTCGGGGTTGCAGTCGCGGTCCTCCTAAGTCCAGGGCGCTGGCGGAGATCCTTCGTGGTCCTGGCACCACTGGCGCTCTACTGCGTTTGGCTGGTCTGGATGAAGGATCAGCGAACGGGAGCAAGTGCGCTCGTGGTCGAAAACGTCCCGCTCGTCCCCCTCTACATCGCCGATTCGCTAGCAGCTGTCAGCGCCGGGCTGTTCGGTATGCAAACGCTGGTCGGACGGGGGCCGGCGGTCATTTTCGCCGCCCAGGAATCGACGTTCAGCAGCTTCAGCTTTCCGCTGGTGCTGATCTCGGCCGAGGTGGCCGTGATCGTCCTCGCAGCCCGCGCGCTGGGCCGCCGCGGTCTTGCCCGCCCATCTTTGTGGCCGCCGATCGCGACGCTGGCAGCGATGTGGACCTCCCAAGGACTGGTCCTGAACGCCGTTTCGAGGATGCCCGGCGATCCGCGCTATCTATTCGCCGGCGCCGTGCTGCTCGTAATCGTGGTCGCAGAGGTGGTCCGCGGCTTCCGCTTCTCCCGCTTCGCGACGATCGCGATACTGATCGCCGCCATGATCGGGGCCGTGGCCAACGTGCCGAGGTTTCGCGAGGGCAAGCAGCTCAACGACTACGAACGCCAGGTGACCCGGGCGTCCGCCGCGATGATCGAGCTGGCAGGCAAGCATGCAGACCCCACATTCGTACCTGGGCAAGACCTGCCCGAAGTATCGAGGACGATGTGGATAACCGCTGGGGCATATCTGGATTTTGCCGCCCGGCACGGGTCGATGGCGGAGTCGTTGGGAGAACTGCAAGCTGCCGACAGCAAGATTCGATCCGCGGCCGACCGGGTCTTGATCAAAGCGCTCGATTTGCGTCTCAGGCCGGGGACGCGGAGCGGAACGAATTGCAGGCGCCTCCGGGTTGGCAGCGAACTTCGCCTCCCCTTCGGAATCGCTTCGATCCACTCCTCGCGGTCAAGCCGCCTCGCGCTTCGGCGCTTCGGCGAAAAGGCAATTCCAGTGGCGACCATTGCCGGGAATCAGGTAGGTCAGCTCTATCTCCCCCCCGACCGCGCCGCTGAGACGCCATGGGTGCTTAGCGCCGATGGATCTACCCCTGTGGTCGTTTGCCCTCCGCCGCCCCGGCGATGAGCTAGCGCCACGTCAGCCAACGTTCGGGCGCGGCACTATCGCCGGCAGAAGGCGCGGACCCCCGCTATCACTCGCTCGACCTCGACTTCGGTCAGTTCCGGCCAGAGCGGCAGCCGCACCAGGCGGGAGCTGACACTGTCGGTGACCGGCAACGGTCCATCTACCCGGCCGTAGCGTTGGCCGCCAGGCGAACTGTGCAACGGGACGTAGTGAAATACCGCACTGATCCTCCGGCTTCTCAGGCTCCCGATCAACTCGTTGCGCTCCCGTTCGCTGTTCAACAGCAGGTAATACATGTGAGCGTTATGCGCGCAGGCATCGGGGACGACTGGGCGCCGCAGCATTCCCCCCTGTTCAAGTTCTGCAAAACCGCTGTGATAGCGGTCCCAGATCGCGCGCCGTCGCTCGGTGAATCGTTCGGCCGCCTCAAGCTGAGCCACCAGGAACGCGGCTCCCAGCTCGCTGAGAGCGTAAGACGAGCCAATGTCCATCCATGTGTACTTGTCGGTCTGGCCCCGGGAGAAGCGGCTCCGATCGGTTCCCTTCTCCCGGAGAATCTCCGCTCGCTCTAGCAACGATTCATCGTTGACTATCAATGCTCCGCCCTCACCGCAGGTGACGTTCTTGGTCTCATGGAAGCTGAGCGCGCCCAGATGCCCGAGCGTCCCAAGGGGAAGCCCATCCCTGCCGGCGAGGAGGCCTTGGGCGGCATCCTCCACCACAAAGAATCGGTTGGCCTCAGCGAGTTCCATGATCGGCTCCATCTCGCAGGACACACCGGCGTAATGGACCGGCGCGATGGCCTTCGTTCGATCGCTGATTGCCCCTTCCAGTGCCGACGGCTCGATGTTCAGGGTGTCCTCGCGTACATCTACGAAGACGGGGGTGGCACCGCGGGTCACAAACGCATTTGCGGTAGACACAAAGGTGTAGGACGGCATGATCACCTCGTCCCCGGGACCGAGGTCCGCGAGCATCGCAGCCATCTCAAGAGCGGCTGTGCAGGAATGGACCAGCAGGACGGGCGATCCGAGCCGGTCGGTCAGCCATTCTGCGGCCTGCTGCGTGAACGGTCCGTCGGCTGCGAGATGGCCGTGTTGGATTGCGGCGTCGATATTCGCCTGCTCATTGCCGGCCCGCGCCGCCCGGTTGAATGGGATGTCCGTGTCATCTCCCGCGGCACGACCCCCTCTCTCGTCGGTCGCCCGGACGGGACTCACGTCCATCTGTGGTACCACACCTCCGTCTTCACGACCTCGAAACCGGTGCGCTGATACAGGCGTAGGGCGGCAATGTTACGGGCCTGGGTCACCACCTGCACGGCAACGCCGGCGGCGTGCTGTATAGCGGCCGAAACCAGGGCCTCTCCAACTCCGCGCCCGCGGGCGGAGTCGGCAACGGCGATCAGGTCGATGCGAAAGGGATCTTTGCCCAGCAAGACGTAACCGACCAGCAGGCCCGCCTGGTCGGCGACCAGAAGAGACCCGGAATCATCGCCAAGGCCATTGCGCACCCAGGTCGCGTAGAGCTCCTGCGCTTTCTCACGCGGGAACCGCGGATCGAAGAAGAACCTGGTGTCGGTGTGCGACGACCGAGCTATCGCCGTCAGCTGTTCCTCGTCACTCGATTTCGCCTCCCTGATGTCGACAGCAGAGTCGCGCCTTATCGGTGGCTCTGCCTCCGCACTGCGTACGAGCGTCACTCGCGTGTCCACCGCTTCGAATCCCACACCCGCCGCTGCCGCAGCGGTCTTCGCGTCCCCTCCATCGGCCAATAGGTATGCACAGCGCACGCCCTCCACTTCACACCAGCGCTGCACACGGAGGGCCTGGGACCGATCCAGGGAGTCGACCGTAACCCGACCAACGGGGAAGCCCCAGAACTCCGTGTCCCAGGCCAGCAGGCGGCAGAGATCATCGCCACGGGACGTGCCCTGTTCATGAGCCTGGTCCGCGCGAGCCACCTCCTCGCGATCGTCCGTTCTGGCCTGAATCGAGTAGCTGGGCCTCGACATGACTCGTACATGCATCCGCGCCAGATACTCGCCGATAACCCCGATCGCAAAAAGCTGCGCCCCGGAAAAAATCGAGATGATCGAAGCGAGGAACGGGAAGCCGGGCACACTGTGCCCGGTGCCGATGAAGCGACCCACGACGTAGAGAAGCACGACAATCCCGAAAAGAGTAACCATGAAACCGAGCGTCGTCGCGATACGCAGCGGTCTGGTACTGAAAGCGGTAACCATGGTGAGAGCGTGACGCGCAAGCTTCATCAACGAATAGTTCGACTCGCCGTGAGCACGCTGGTCGTGCCTAACCGGAACCGAGCAGAAGCGCTCCGTCCGCCACGTCAGAAGGCCGTCTATCGATACATCGGGACCTGTGTAGTCGGCAAAGCCATCGCGAAGATTGGTGCGAAAGGCCCGGAAGGAACTAACCATTGGAGCGGTTCTCCCACCCAGTGCGCTTAGAAAGCCGACCACGGCTCGCGTTGCCAACCTGCGGCCAATATTCTGTTGCTTGGCTATCGGCACTCCGTATACGACATCGCAGCCCTTGTCCAGCCTCTCGAGTAGCTTTGGGATTTCCTCAGGTGGGTTTTGGAGATCGTCGTCGATAGTCACGATCAGATCTCCGCTCGCGTCTCGAATGCCGGCCAGGAGAGCGTTGTGCTGGCCATAGTTGCGGGCGAGGTCGATCCCACGGACCGTTCGGTCTGCGGCCGACAGCTCGGTGATGCGTTCCCAACTGTCGTCGGCGCTTCCGTCGTTGACAAGTATGAACTCGCGGCGTTCCGTGCAGTCGCCCAGGACCGACTTACAGCGGCTGACCACATCCCCGACGGTTGCGCTGCCGTTGTAGACCGGGATGACAACCGATACCGATGGAAACGGCAATGGACGGATTGAGGATGCTGGCATTGGGTTTAGGGAGTCAGGGCTGGAGGCTCGGGAGCGATCGGCTGGTCCGGGTACCTGCGGGCTGCGAACCAGGTGCAGCGCCCCGCAGCGGCGAGGATAACCGGCGTCGCGACCAGTGCGCAAACGGCGATGCGCGCTGCAAGCTGACCGTAAGCCGGTGCCATCGCGCCGTGCGACCGCAGCAAGACCGTGACCACGACCATCGTCGAGAACTCGCAGACCATCGCGCCGAGCAGAAGTCGCTCGCGTCGGATGCGTAGGTAGATCTGGTAGAGAACAAAATAGAAACCGTCCAAGGCGAAGGCGATCAGCAGAACGATCATGGGCCCCCGCGCATCGTCGCCGACCGAGCCCAGTAGCAGGGGGCCGACGACGGCCATCAATGGAACGAGTACGAACCACCCCGCCGCCACCACCAGCCCGAGGCGGATCAGATGCTTGGTCTCCACCCAGGCGTTGGACGCTGTGACGATGAACGGCAGCAGAGCGCTGGCGATCGCGGTATTGATCAACAGCACCCCGGAGCTGAAGCGCCAAGCGGCTGTGTACGCGGCGACCTCGTGCGAGCCGGCCAGCACGGTGAGGAGCAAAACGTCCCCATTGATCACCATCGCTGCGAAAACCCCAGTGAACGCCATCACCTTGCGGCGCCTCATGTCGACATCGGCTGACGATGCCGGTCGCTCCACATCGTCCTCCGGAGGAAGGGGACGGCTGACGAAGATCGCCACCGCGCCGATCATCGCGGTGACCGCCGGCGCAATCACCGCGTAGCTCACCATCATCTCCGCCGACTCCAGACCTGCGAGCGCGCAGGCGGCCACGAGAGCAAGGCGCAACAGCCCCTGGAGACTCTGGATCGAGCCCGCCGCCATGAAGCGATGCTCTCCCTGGAGGGACCAGACGAAGAACAACGACAGGCTCCCAAACAC
>JBAVGD010000105.1:0-1885 GCA_049684635.1 Solirubrobacterales bacterium
GAGGCAGACGTATTAGAGGAGTTAAAAAAGCAACCGCACTTAAATAATATTCCGTTGGTTGTGAAGCGACATTTTCATTTACCTGAATAAAAACAGAAGCCCGGCAAGTCCGGGCTTTATTTTTCCACATACGCTTTACTGGTTCTGTAATCTCGCAGGAAAGCGTCCATCACATTAAAGAGTTCGGTTTGTTTATCGGTTGGGAGCTTGGCAATATCTTCCAGTCGTTCGAGCATGTTTTTATCTTTCACCAGCAGGGAAGATTTACCCACCAGAAAATCTAAACTTACTTCCAGTGCTTCGGAAATCTTGGTAGCAATCTCAACCGAGGGCATCATTTGTGCATCCAATAGAAACTTTTGAGCATTCAAAAAAAACTGCAGAGAAGTTAGCCCAGCTACTTTCAATACCTCCTCCACTGGCCCAAAAATTAATAACCGATAAAGTTATCGATAGCTATCATAAATTCGCAAATGCGAGTGGGGACGATCAGGCCAGTATGGTAGGGGAGGGTGTAGGAGATTTGGCGCAACTTTTAGTTGGCAGCGGAGAAGTTAAAGGGCTTCTCCAGACAGTTAAAATTGTTAAATTAGCCGATGAGAGCATTCCGGTAATTAAAATTATTGAGGAGGGAGCCGAAGCGAGTGGGATAGCGGAGGATGCTGCTAAGGCGGGAGTAAGTGAGGCTCCGAGTTTTATAGTAAGCGAAGGGGGGACAGTATTTCCTGTACCTAAAGGTGCAACTGGGCCTATTCCTGCAACAAGTGGTAAAGGCTTTCAATTTATAGAAGGAGCAGGGTAAGCCACCGTCTAACCCACTGACCAATCTGGTAATTTTTTCCAATTTTGAGGAAGCAACTCTTCGATGTTGCTGGTGGTGTAAAGATGCATGCGTTCCAATACGTCTTTAAGCCAGTGATAAGGATTTATGTCATGTAGTTTGCAGGTGGCGAACAGGGAGTAAACCATTGCTGCACGCTGTGCTGCTTCGTGGCTTCCGGCAAACAGATAATTTTTCCTGCCTACAGCAACCGGGCGTATGACATTCTCAACAGGGTTATTATCGATACACAGCCTGGCATCTGTAGTGTAGATGCATAGTTTATCCCAACGCGGAAGGCAGTAGGCCACCGCCTGGGCAATAGCGCTTTTCTTTACAACAATTTTGGGGTATTCCTCCTCCATCCAGGTCTTCATGCTTTGTAAAATGGGTACGGCTTGCCGCTGTCGTAGTTGAACAACAGCATCCCCCGTGAACGCTCCGTCTTTTATGCTGCGTTCAATGGCATAGAGTTGCTGGAACAGGGTTAGTGCATGCCCGGCCCTTTCCTGATCATTTTGCAGGGCTTCATTGAACTTGCGTCTTGCATGTGCCATGCAATGCATCAGCGTAATGCCTGGTCTTCGGTCAAAGTCCTCATAGGCGCTGTAGCCATCGGTTTGCAAATAGCCCTGGAAGTCCTTAAGCATATCATCCGGCCCTTCTCGTCCGCGACCTGGCCGGTAATCAAACAACACCAGTTTTTGCTCACTGTTGTAATATACCCAGTAATAGCCCCGGTGAGTGGCGCCTTTTTTGTCTTCATCCAACACTTTGATCGGCGTTTCATCGGCACTCAGGTAAGCAGTGGTCAATGTTATTCGCTTATGCACTTCATATAAGCTGCATAAATGATTCAGGGCGACCCGGAACCAATCGTTGCTGGTGGATTGGGCAATGCGCACCCCCATGCGTTCATAGCGCTGCAGTTGCCGGTTGACCGGGAGATGGTCAACGTATTTGTCTACGATCATCTGTGCCAGCAGGCCTTCTCCTGCCATACACTTTTCCATCAGGCGGCCAGGAAGGCTGGCAGTGATCACGGTGCTTAGCCCATCGCTGAGT
>JBAVGD010000106.1:0-5417 GCA_049684635.1 Solirubrobacterales bacterium
GTCGAGGCCGGCGACGCCCCGAAGGGCGACGTGCTCGGCGTGGCGCGGCTGGCGGGAATCCAAGCGGCCAAGCAGACCAGCGCGCTGGTCCCGCTGGCGCACCCGCTGCCGCTCACCTTTGCCGACGTAACGGCGAGGGTGGATGCCGAACGCGGCCTGGTCGAGCTCGTCGCCGAGGCTCGCACCGTGGCCCGCACCGGAGTCGAGATGGAGGCGATGACCGCCTGCGCGGTCGCCGCCCTCGCCGTGTACGACATGGTGAAGGGTCTGGAGCGTGGGGTGGAGGTGGAGCAGATCGTGCTGCTCGAGAAGAGCGGCGGGCGCAGCGACTGGCGCCGCGAGGGCGAGCCGGACTGATCGTGCGGGCGGCGATTGTCACGGTCAGCACGTCCAAGTCTCGCGGCGAAGGCGAGGACGAGAGCGGCGCGCAGCTCGCGGCATTCGCCGAAGCCCTCGGTGCCGAACTGGCCGGGCGCGACCTGGTCCCGGACGACCGCCGCCTGATCGAGGAGCGGCTCCGTCACTGGGCCGACGCCGAGCGCTGCGAGCTGGTGATGACCACCGGCGGTACCGGCTTCGCCCCCTCCGACGTGACCCCGGAGGCGACCCGGGCGGTGCTGGAGCGCGAGGCGCCCGGACTGGCGGAGGCGATGCGAGAGGGCTCGCGAGCGCACAGCCGCCACTGGATGCTCTCGCGGGGCGTGGCCGGAATCCGTGGATCGACCCTGATCGTCAACTTCCCCGGTAGCCCGAAAAGCATCGCGCAGGCAGGCGAGGCGATCGCCGGCGCCCTGCCACACGCCCTCGGCCTGATCGCCGGACGCCCGGTCTCTCATTAGTCGGATGGCCTGTCAGGGGACACCGGGATGAAACGAGCCGAGGCCCTCCGCCCGCTCTCCCGCGAACACCTCAAGGCGCTGCTCGCCGCCAAGAGCCTGCGCGAGGCGGGTGATCTGGAAGACGCGACGCGATCCTTTCTGGAGTTCTGGCGGGGCGAGGGACAGCATCACTTCCGCGTCGAGGAGGAGGTGCTGTTGCCCACCTGGGCGATGCACGCCCCGATCGATCGCCCCCGCGTCGCGCGCATGCTGGAGGAGCATTTGGCGATCCGGCGGGCGGCGCTGCGTCTCGAGGCCGGTGAGGTTCCGCTCGAGGAGTTGCCGGAGATCGGCACGCTCCTGCACGACCACGTGCGGTTCGAGGAGCGGGAGCTGTTCCCGATCATCGAGGAGGCGCTGGACGCCGAGGCCCTAACGCGCCTGGCAGCGGCCGTCGAGCAGGCCGAGGCTTCGTGGCGAAGTGCAGGCGCTTGAGTCGGCGTGGCGATGGATCATCCGCGGTCGGGGCGCGCGCACATCCGTAGCAGGCCCCGCGCACGACGTGGGCGTCGCCCGTGCCGGTGCCCGCATACAATCGCGCCGTGAGGACGAAGTACCTCCTGGACGAGTCCCAGATCCCGACCAGCTGGCTCAACCTGCTGCCGGACCTGCCCGGCGAGCCGCTGCCGCCGCTCAACCCGGGCACGGGGGAGCCGGCGGGCCCCGAAGACCTGGCTCCGATCTTCCCGATGGGGCTGATCGAACAGGAGGTCTCCACCGAGCCGGAGATCGAGATACCCGACGAGGTGCGCGAGGTCTACAAGCTCTGGCGCCCGACGCCGCTCTTCCGCGCCCACCGGCTGGAGCGCGAGCTCGATACCCCGGCGCACATCTACTACAAGTACGAGGGGGTCTCACCCGCCGGCTCGCACAAGCCGAACTCCGCCGTTGCCCAGGCCTACTTCAACAAGCAGGCGGGGATCAGCAAGCTGGTCACGGAGACCGGGGCGGGCCAGTGGGGCTCGGCGCTCGCGCTCGCCTGCCGGCTGTTCGGGCTCGAGTGCGAGGTTTTCATGGTCGGTATCTCCTACGACCAGAAGCCGTACCGACGGGCGATGATCGAGACGTGGGGAGGGACGGTGCACCGCAGCCCCTCTGACCTCACGGAGGCGGGCCGCTCGCAGGCGTCGCACCCGACCGGAAGCCTCGGCATCGCGATCTCCGAGGCGGTTGAGGTCGCCGCCGGCAGGGAGGACACCAACTACGCCCTGGGCTCGGTCCTCAACCACGTTTGCCTGCACCAGACGGTGATTGGCCAGGAGACGATTGCGGCGATGGAGATGGCCGGCGAGTACCCGGACGTGGTCGTCGGCTGCGTCGGGGGCGGCTCCAATTTCGCCGGTCTCGCCTATCCCTTTGTGCGGGCAAACCTCCGCGACGGGAAACTGACCCGGCTCCTCGGCGCCGAGCCGGCAGCCTGCCCAACCCTCACCCGCGGCACCTACGCCTACGACTTTGGCGACACGGTCGGCATGACTCCGTTGATGCCGATGTACACGCTTGGCCATGACTTCGTGCCGCCACCGGTGCACGCGGGCGGCCTGCGCTACCACGGAGATGCGCCAAGCCTTTGCGCTCTGGTCAAGGAGGGAATCATCGAGGCAACCGCGGTTCCCCAGACCGCGGCGTTCGAGGCGGCCGTCCGCTTCGCCTCCTGCGAGGGAATCATCCCCGGCCCCGAGCCCGCGCACGCGATCAAGGTCGTGCTGGACGAGGCCGAGGCAGCCCGGCAGGCGGGGGAGGAGCGGGTGATCCTGCTCGGCCTCTCCGGCCACGGCCACTTCGACATGTCTGCATATGCCGCCTACCACGCCGGAGAGCTCGAGGACCTCGAGTTCTCCGAGGCCGAAATGCAGGCCGCTCTCGAGCACCTGCCCGAGGCACCCGCAATCGCCTGAGCGTCTCGCGGTCCGGCGTTAGCTTGGCTTACGGGCGCGGATGATCGCCGAGGCGGCCTGGTCGTGAAAACGGTGGGTCTCGTGGATCTCGATCTCGCCGAGGCCTGCTGCGGCCAGCTCGCGCCTGAAGTCCTCGACGGTCAGCGCGCCGGCAATGCAGCCGGTCCACTGGGCGAGGTCGTTGCGCGTCTCCTCGTCCATGTCGGGATCGGCGATGATGTCGCTCACCGCGAGCCGGCCACCGGGCCGAAGGACGCGTGCGGTCTCGCGCAGAACGCTTGGCTTGTCGCCTGACAGGTTGATCACGCAGTTCGAGATGACGACGTCGACGGACTCGTCCGGCAGGGGAATTTTCTCGATCTCGCCCTTGAGGAACTTCACATTGCTCGCTCCTGCCTTGCGTGCGTTGTCGCGAGCGAGCGCCAGCATCTCATCGGTCATGTCGAGGCCATAGGCCTTGCCGGTCGGTCCCACACGCTGGGCGGAGAGCAGCACGTCGAGGCCGGCACCTGAGCCCAGGTCTAAGACGATTTCGCCCTCGTGCAGCTCGGCGATCGCTGTCGGGTTGCCACAACCGAGGGAAGCGAGCTGGGCAGCCTCCGGCACGGTCTCACGTTCCCCCGGCGCGTACTGGCCGGCGCCAAAGGCGCCGTCCTCGGGTATAGCGATGGCGGAGCCACAGCCACAGCCGCTGAGTGCTGTCGCGGCACCGGCGTAGCGCTCACGCACCGCCTCGCGAATCTCGTCGGCGTCGTGTCCTGGGGCGGTTGCCGGGTCGGTGGTCGGTCCTGGAGTGCTCATCGGGTCTCCTTCTGATCGGGAAAGCGCTTTGACTTGAGCGCCTGCCATGGCTCAGCCGACGGTGACGTGGTCACTGGTTGAGCCAACCGGCGAGCTCGCTCATCGCCTCGGGGTTTACGAAGTAGTAGGCCCAGAGGCCATTGCGCTCGGAGTCGACGATGCCGGCCTCCCTCAGCACCTTGAGGTGGTGCGACACGGTCGACTGGGAGAGATCGAACAAGGGCACCAGCTCGCACACGCACACCTTGCCGGCGTGTCGCCGCAGAACGTCAACCAGCTGCAGTCGCGCGGGGTCCGCAAGCGCCTTGGCGATGCCGGCCATGCGCTCCGCCTGCTTGCGCTCGACATCCGGGTAGACGATCGGGTTGCAGCAGCGCTGTCCGGCCGGGTGCTTCTGCTTGGGGGCAAGCTTTAGCTCGCTGGGCATATATCGATGTATATCACTTAAATCGATATTCATCAATATATGAGATGTGGCCATGCCGGCAGGCTCCATTGGTCGTGAGAGTTGGCGCCGGCCAGGCAGCCGACGTGACGGCTTCCCTAGATTGACGACGATGAGAACTAATCACTCCGGCAACGGCGCGGTCTCCCCGGCGACCGAAAACGCCCTCCACATCGAGGATCTGGTCAAGCGCTACCCAACCGGGGTTGAAGCGCTACGCGGAGTCTCGCTGGAGATCGAGCCGGGTGAGCTGTTCGCCCTTCTTGGGCCCAACGGGGCCGGGAAGTCGACCCTGATCCACTGCACCACCGGCCTCGCCCAGCCCACCGTCGGCTCGATCAGCGTCTTCGGCCACGATGCGGTCCGCAATTATGCCGACGCTCGCCAGGCGGTCGGGCTGGCGCCGCAGGAGGTCAACCTCGACTGGTTCCTGACCGTCGAGGAGACGCTCGACTACCACGCCGGTTACTTCGGCATGCCGAAGCGCGAGCGGCGCGAGCGGACTAAGGAGCTGCTGGAGACCTTCTCGCTGACCGAGAAGCGCGACGAACGCACCCGCACCCTCTCGGGCGGGATGAAACGGCGGCTGGTCCTCGCCCGGGCGATGATGCACCGCCCGCGCCTGCTGATCCTCGACGAGCCGACCGCCGGCGTCGACGTCGAGCTGCGGCTCGAGCTGTGGCACTACGTGCAGCGGATCAACCAGGAGGGGACGACGATCCTGCTCACCACCCACTACATCGAGGAGGCGGAGCAGCTCTGCGACCGGATTGCCTTCATCAACGAGGGCCGGATCGTCGGCGAGGGGACCAGCGCGCAGCTTTCCGCTCGCTTCGGAGTCGACAACCTCGAGGACGCCTACCTGGCCCTGGTCGGCCGCAAGGAGCTCTCGCGCTCGCGGATCGAGGAGCCGATCGTATGAGTGCCGGCCAGATTCGCTTCGCGACGCTCTGGCGGCGCGAGGTCAACCGCTTCATGAAGATCAAGAAACAGACGATCGGCGCGCCGCTGCTGGAAACCTTCCTCTACATCTCCGTCTTCGGCGCCGCCCTCGGCTCGCGGATCAAGCAGCTGCACGGGATCGATTACATCGTCTTCGTCATTCCCGGCCTGATCATGATGGCCTGGGCGACCAACGCCTTCGCCAACAACTCCTCCTCGATCCTGCAGCAGAAGTTCCAGGGGGCGATCCACGACCAGCTCTCCTCGCCGGCATCGCCGCTGGAGCTGCTGCTCGCCTTCTCGCTCGGCGGCTTCATCCGCGGCTTCCTCGTCGCGGGGCTGACCTTCCTCGTCGCCTCGCTGCTGGTCGACCTGCCGGTCGACCACATCCTCGTCCTCGTCCCCGGGCTGTTCCTCGTCGGCTTCTTCTTCTCCCAGCTCGGTGTCCTGATC
>JBAVGD010000107.1:0-1719 GCA_049684635.1 Solirubrobacterales bacterium
TAGGCGAGGTCGAGGCGCAGAGCCGGCGTCAGCCGGATGCCGGCGCCCAGCGTGCCCTCGATCCGCTGCCCCTCCGGCAGAATCGGCGTCACCGTCTCGTCCGGCGAGGCTCCCTTGTGCGTCAGCACACCGGCGCGGATCGCGAGCCCGTCCATCGCCTGCCAGTCGAGGCCGGCGCGGAAGGCGTTGGTCGCTTTGTAGTGCTCGTACTCGGAGAGCGTGAAGTTCGCCGTCTTCAACGTCAGGTCGAGCGTCTTGAAGACCGACCAGTCGGTGTACTGCCAGTCCGCCATCACCTTGAGGGTGGGCGTGACGCCGTACGCCACGCCGGCAACGAGCTGCGAGGGCATCGTGATGCTGGTCGAGGCGCTCTGGTTCTGGAGGGTCGCCCCGCCCGCCGCGAACAGCGCGGTCTCCAGCGGGGTACCGGCAGGCGCGCTGAACGGATTGCCCGCCGCCAGCGCGATCCCCGTCGGAACGACGGTGAACGACGCGTTCCCCGTGAACGTGATCTTCACCTGCGACATGTACCGGATGCCGAAGCTGAGGTTGCTGGCCGCCTGCCAGATGACGCCGACATGGCCGCCCCACCCCGTCCCCGACACGTCGAACAGGGCGTCAGCGAAGTCGGTGCCGAGCGGCACGCCGAGCAGGGCGGTCGTCGCCCCGGCAGGCGCTCCCGGAAGCGGCAGCGCGGAGGCGTCGAGCCGCCGGTGCACTTTGGCCGAGGACGTCACGAAATCCACGCCCACGCCGACCTGGAACCCCTTCGCCACCTCATAGGCGAAGGTCGGCTGGATGTAGAAGCTCGCGATCTGCGTCTTGTACCCGAGGTAGCGGCCCTGGAAGGTGATCGGCCACTCGGACGTCAGGCCGTACGGCGCGAAGGCACCGATGCCGACGGCGGCGCGCGAGCCCAGCTGCCGGGTCAGATACCCCGCCGGCACCGGGAACGTGTTCTTCACCATGTCGGTCCGGACCCGGGTCGCGCTGTCATTGAAGTAGCCGCGCGGGGCGATCAGGGTCAGATTCGCCTCCAGATTCCACGGCTTGCCCTTCGCGGCGACGATGCCGGCCGGGTTGAAGAAGACGGCGCTGCCTCCCGCGCACGGGGCCGCCACGCCCGCGCCGCCGCGAGCCATCATGCACGGGTCGTGCTCGTACACTGAGAACCCCTGAGCCCGGGCGCTCGGCACGAGGACGATCGCGGTCAACAGTGTGGCCGCACTCAGTACGGCGATTCGCCGCATGGGACCCTCCAACAGGCTGGTGGAAGCAACGACGTTGACGTGAGGTTGGAACGCTGTTACCAGTGCGACAAGGTGCTGAGGCTACGAATGGGGCTGGCCTTTGTCAATAATCCGCGAGGCCTTGCTTGACGTTGTCGATATCCGATGTCTACGTTCCCCATTCGCGCGGGAATAGCTCAGTTGGTAGAGCACAACCTTGCCAAGGTTGGGGTCGCGGGTTCGAGTCCCGTTTCCCGCTCTCGGCCCGGGTGGCGAAATGGCAGACGCGGGGGGCTTAAACCCCCCTGGGGGCGACCCCATGCGGGTTCGAGTCCCGCCCCGGGCACTTCGTAACTCGTTGTCAATCAACATGTTGTGTACAGTGAGCGCGTGACGACTATAAGTATCATGGGCAGTTTGTGGGCATGCGGCGAGGGCTGTTGATCGGCCCGAGTTCGAGTCCGCATCTGGGACTCGAACCGGAATGCCG
>JBAVGD010000108.1:0-2582 GCA_049684635.1 Solirubrobacterales bacterium
CCGCGCCGCGGTTGCCGCTTCCATCGACTCAGTGGTCGCACGCCTGAGCGAGGCTGCCGAGCTGATCCGGGCCGGCGACCGCGAGGCCGTGGCGGACTGGCACGCGGCCGCGGGCGCCGACCGGCGCCGCCTGCTCGAGACCGAGCTGCTGGGCGGGCCGCTGCACGAGCTTCGCGTGGTCGTCTCAAACCGTCCCGGCACGGTGGCCGAGCTCGCGCTGGCGCTTTCCGAGGGCGGTGTGAACATCGAGGACATGGCGCTCTACCCGGCCGCGGACATGCGCTCGGGTGCGATCTCACTCTGGGTCGCGGGCACCGAGCAGGCGCAGCGGGCGGCCGAGCTGGTCGAAGGGCTGGGCCATATCGTCACTCCTCTCGACCGCGAGGAGTAAGACGCGTGCGCCCGCGGCAGCCTGCCCGGACCGGAATCAGTTTAGGGCGAGAAGCCGGTCTCGAAATCTCGCGTGTGGAGGCTTCGCGGCAGCCTCGAATTTCTCACGGAGAGCGGGTGCGTGATGGCCGTTCGCTTTGATCCCTGCGGCCCGCTGCGCGGAACGCTGCGGCCGCCCCCGGATAAGTCGATTTCTCACCGGGCGGCGTTGATCGCCGCGATGAGCGAGGGCTGGACGACGATCGATGGTTACCTCGAGGCTGACGACACGCGCTCGACGCTGACCGCCATCGAGTCGCTCGGTGCTCGGGTCGAAGCAGAGGCGCCGGCAGCGAGTGGGATGAACCTTCGTATCGGCGGCGTCGGCATCCGGGGGCCGGTCGCGGCCGAAATCGACGTCGGCAACGCCGGCACGCTCCTGCGCCTGCTGCCCGGCTGGCTTGCCGGGCAACACACCGGAGCATGGACCCTCGATGGGGACGATTCGATCCGCCGTCGACCGGTCGACCGCATCGCCGAGCCGCTGCGGTTGATGGGGGCGAACGTCAGCTGCCGGAACGATCGCCTGCCGCCGCTCCACGTCGAGGGCGCTCGCCTGCACGGGATCTCCTACGAGATGCCGGTCGCCAGCGCGCAGGTGAAGTCCTGCCTCCTCTTCGCGGGCCTGCTGGCTGAGGGTGAGACTCGCCTCACGGAGCCCCTGCCGAGTCGCGATCACACCGAGCGGATGCTGAGCGCCGCCGGGGCGGAGATCGAGCGGAACGGGACAGCGGTCTCGGTAGAGCCTGCGACCGACCTCAAAGCAAGCGCCATCGTCGTTCCGGCGGATTTCTCCTCTGCCGCCTTCTTCATCGTCGGGGCGCTTCTCGTCCCCGGCAGCGATCTGACGCTGACCGGGGTGGGCCTGAATCCCACCCGCACCGGATTGCTGCCGATCCTGGAGCGAATGGGGGCGGAGATAGAGGTGACGGTGGATGGAGAGCGTGGTGGCGAGCCGAGCGGCAGCATTCGCGTCCGGGAGTCGGCACTGCACGGAACCGATGTCGAAGGCGGCGAGATTCCGCTCGCAATCGACGAGCTGCCCCTGCTTGCTCTTGCCGCCTGCTTTGCCGAAGGCGAGACGGCGATTCGGGACGCTGCCGAGCTGCGCCGCAAGGAGACGGACCGGATCGCGACCGTGAGCGAGGCGCTTGGCGCGCTTGGCGCGAGGGCTGAGACGCGCGAGGACGGCATTCGGGTACACGGCGGGGCCGGCCTGCGCGGCGGCGCAGTCGACTCGCACGGTGATCACCGGATCGCGATGCTCGGGGCGATCGCCGGCCTTGCGTCGGACCAGGGTGTAGAGGTCAACGGCATGGAGGCCGCTGCCGTCAGCTACCCGGGCTTCGAAGCCGACCTTCGCTTCCTGGCGAGTCGCTGAGATCCCGTGACGCTCCTTCGGATGCCAAGTCGCTGGGAGGAATGTTCTCGCGCGCTGACGAGTCGCCGGCATCGAGTTGCGTTTTCGTGCGCCGGCGAGTCGTGGGGGTCGAGTCGCGTTCTCGTACGCTGCCGCCATGGTTATCGCCATCGACGGTCCAGCTGGGGCCGGTAAGTCGTCTGTGGCGCGCGCCGTCGCCGCCGCGCTTGGCTTCACCTATCTCGACTCCGGGGCGATGTATCGCTGCATCGCCCTGGCGGCGATCGAGGCCGGCGTCGACCTTGACAGCGACGATGCGCTGGGAGAGCTGGCGCGCTCGGTGACGATTGACTTCGAAGGTCGGCGCGTGATCCTGGACAGGGCCGATGTAAGTGCCGCCATCCGCGAGCCGCGGGTGACCGAAGCTTCTTCGCGGGTATCGGTGCACCCGTCGGTGCGCGAGGCGCTGGTGGCGCGCCAGCGCCAGATCATTGCGGGCGGTGCGTACGTCGCCGAGGGTCGAGACATCGGGACCGTGGTCAGCCCGGATGCTCCGCTGAAGGTGTTTCTCACCGCTTCGACCGAGGAGCGGGCGCGGCGCCGTGCGGCGGAAACCGGTCAGGACGAGGCGGCGGTGCTCGTCGCGCAGGCCGAGCGCGACAGGCGCGACGAGACGCGTGAGCACAGCGCCCTTCGCGCCGCCCCGGACGCGGTGGAGATAGACACCACCGCGCTCAGCCTCGAGGAGGTTGTCGATCGTGTCGTCCGGTCGGCCCGCGCAAGGGGACTGGGA
>JBAVGD010000109.1:0-3807 GCA_049684635.1 Solirubrobacterales bacterium
GACCTGCTGGGCCGCAGCGGGTGTCCCGCTTGGCACGGCAACGCCTGCGGGCGGCAAGATAGAAGCAAACGTGAAGGTGCCCGATGGGCTCGGCGGCTGGCACGCCGTCCAGCTCGTGCAGGAAGGAGCGACCAAGGCACAGGTGCCCTTCTACGTTAAGCGCAGCATCTACGGCACCGGCACCTATATGTCGGTGTGGAAGACGAACCCCGCAACGCAGGTGAAGGAAGAAGAACTCGTTCCCTCGCTGGTCGTCAAGCGGAACCAGAAATTCGTCATCCATCTGAAAGGGCTGGGTTGGACCCAGCTCGACAACACGATCGCTGTCGACTGGGACAACAGCTATGTCGGCTATGCATGCGGGTTCAACTCCAACGGCGACGTCGAGGCGCATGTGCTCGCCACTGGGCGGCCAGGCATCCACCTGATCGACATGTACCCCGTGCTGTACACGCAGCAGCCGTCCTACGGCGAAACGCCTTACGGCATGGTGCCGTTCCTCGCCTTTGAAAGGGACGAGCCGGGACTGGCGGCCGGCTACCAGCTGCCCGCGATCCGGCTTGCGGTCAAGGTGGTCGAATCGGAAGCGAAGAAGCCACGGCACCACAAGACGCCGAAACACCATGGCAAGAAGAAGGGGCATCACGGTAAGCAGAAGCAGGGACGCATTGCTTCCGCGCACGTGTCGCCCCGACTCCTTCCGTCCGGCTGAGTCTCAGTCGAGCAGGGCGTAGGAGCTAAATGATCAGCGCAACGGCCGGCGACGGAGCAGTCGCCGGCCGTGGGCTGGGCGTCTGATGTCCGCCTCACGCGGTGCCGTCGGCGCATCGGGACTCAGGCGTCGCCGCGCTCGGTCAGAATCATCTGGGATGAGCAAGCTTGTGAGGACGCCAGAGTTGGCTGAGCTGCGTGCCTTCTGCGCGGCGGTGGACCTTGGCAGCCTCGGTCGCGCCGCAAGACTCTTGCGGGTCAGCCAGCCGGCACTCTCAAAGCGGCTGCGGGGTCTGGAGGCTTTGGCCGGCTCGCAGCTGCTTGAGCGGTCGACGCGCGGCGTGTCGCCGACGCCCGCCGGGAAACAGCTGTATGGGGCTGCACGGCGCCTGCTGGCTGAGGCGGAGACGGTTGAAGACCTGATGGATGGTCTTTCGGACGATGGTGCGCCGGTTCGGCTTGCGGCCAGCCCGACGATCGCCGAGGTCGTGCTTCCACCGATCATGGTCGATCTCGAGAGCCGCCACCCGCGGCACCTTTCGGTCGAGCTTTCGATTGCCAACTCGCGCCGGGTATGCGCGCTGGTTGTCGAGGGACGCGCCGACATCGGTCTCGCTGCTGCGGCGGAGGCCGATTCCAAGACAACGGGACTTTGCGAAGAACCGTTTTGCGAGGACGAAATCGTGGTGGCGGTGCCGGACGCCCATCCCTGGGCGTCGGTCGAGGAAATCGATCCCGCCGAGTTCGTCAAAACCAGCATGATCATGCGAGATCCCGGAGCCGACAGTCGCCGCGCGGTGAGCGATCGCCTCGAGGAGCTCGGGATGTCGCTGGCCCCGCCCCTGGCGGAGATCGGCAGTACCGCCGCCGCGATCACGACGGCAATCGCCAAGGGCGCCCCAGCGCTGCTGTCGTCCCTTGCGTTCTCACCATCGGGGCAGGCGGGCTTGGTGGTTCGCCGGGTCAGCGGACTTCGTTTCCGGAGACACTTCGTCGTCCTTTACGGTGGCGAGGAGAGTCTTCCGGGCCCGGCCCGGTCGCTGGTCCGCGATCTGCTGGCAGGCAAACCTCCTTCGTAGCGCTGCGGCGGGGAGAATCACGCGGGTGATGCTCGAGTCCTGGACGCGTGCAGTCCTGCGAGCCCGCGTGTTCGTGCTCGTCGCCTGGCTGCTGATTCTCGTCGTCGGCGTGGTCGCCGCGGCACGGCTGCCGGCTCTGCTGTCGAACTCGCTCGCGGTTCCGGGGACGGATTCGGCGATGGCGCAGAAGATCCTTGCGCAGGACTTCCACGAACGCCGCGAAGGGACGTTCACCGTCGTATTCGAGACCGGGTCCGAGACCAGGGCAGTTTCGGGCGCGACCGTTCGGGTGCTGCAGCGGCGGCTCAGGGTTGCAGCCCACTCGCTGCCCGGCGGGCACGCCGGTGGCGTCCACGAGGAAGAGGGGATCGTCTACGGCGAGGTGCGAACGGCGCTTGACCTGCAGCATGCGAAGGCCTGGACCGATGACTTGCGACGGGCGTTGCGCGAGGGCACTGACCCGTCCGGTCACTCTCGTGCCGGCGATGCACTCCGGAGCGTTTCGCCAACGGTCTTCGTCACCGGCGAGCCGGCGCTCCAGCACGACCTCGATCCGATCCTGTCCGCTGACCTTCGTCGCGGTGAGCTGATTGCCATACCAATCACGCTGCTGCTGCTGGCGATCGTCTTGGGCCTTTCGGTTGCGGTTCTCGTTCCCTTTGCATTTGCCGCCTGCACGGTGGCGGTCACCCTGGCGGCTCTCTATCTGATCGGGCACGCCTTTTCGATCTCCGCCTACGCTCCGAACCTCATCCAGCTGATTGGCCTGGGACTGGCCGTTGACTACTCGTTGCTGATCGTTTCTCGCTTTCGCGAAGAGCTTGGGGCTGGGGAGCGCACAGTTGAGGATGCGATCGTGAGGACGATGGCAACGGCTGGTCGCGCGGTTGCCTTCTCCGGCCTGGCGGTTGCGATTGGACTGGCGGTGGTGCTGATCATGCCGGTGCCGTTCGTGCGCTCGCTGGGCCTCGCGGGATTCCTGGTTCCACTCTTTTCGATCGTCGCGGCGCTCACCTTGCAGCCGGTCTTGCTGTCGTTTCTGGGCCGTCGCGGGGTACGGCGCTTGCACCTGCCGCTGCCGTCTCTTCCGGCCTGGGCCTCGCTGCGGGGGAAGAGGGAGACGCAACCGTCCGGCAATCGTCCCGACCTCTGGGGACGGCTAACGGAGACGATCATGCGGCATCCCATCGCCGTGCTGCTTGCCGGCGCCGCAGTCATGCTGGTCGCGGCGAGCCCGGTGCGTGACCTCCAGCTCACCCCCGGTTCGATTGCGGCCATCCCGCAGTTCACCGAGTCCGCCCGCGGGCTTGCGCTACTGCAGGATCGGTTCGGGCCGGGCGCTGTTACCCCGATCGACGTCGTGATCGACACCGGCGCCCCGGGGAAAGCGAGGACGCCGGCCGCCCGGGCGGCAACCGAACGTCTGGTGAGTGCGATCTCCCAGCATGCCGAGGCATTCGTCACGGCGACGGGGGAAGGGCCCTCCTATATCGATGCCTCCGGGCGCTTTCGGAAGGTCACGGTGATCGGGCGGCATGAATACGGTGCCGAGCCGATGCAGAACCTGGTCCGGCGCCTGCGCAGCCAGGCCGTTCCCGACGCACGCCTGCCGGCGAGCCTGCATGTGTATGTGGGCGGCGCGCCGGCTCAGGGCGTCGACTTCCTCGATCGCGTGTATGGGACCTTCCCGTGGGTCGTCGCCGTTGTCTTGGCGTTGACCTATCTGGTCCTCCTGCGCGCTTTCCGTTCCCTGCTTTTGCCGCTCAAGGCGGTTCTGCTCAACGTCCTTTCCGTGCTTGCCACCTACGGCCTGCTCGTGGTCGTCTTCAGGTTCGGCGTGGGGGCGGATGTCCTCGGCCTCTATCGAATCGAACAGGTCGAGGGTTGGATCCCGATCTTCCTCTTCGCGATGTTGTTCGGCCTCTCGATGGACTACGAGGTCTTCATGGTGAGTCGCATGCGCGTAGCATGGGACGAGTTGGGCGACAACGAAAGAGCGGTCGCTGAAGGCTTGCGG
>JBAVGD010000110.1:0-5818 GCA_049684635.1 Solirubrobacterales bacterium
CTCCTCGGCCTGCGCCACACTCTGCTCGATCTCGTTCAGTCGCTGCTGGCGCTCGGCCTCCTCGGCCTTCAGGCGCGAAAGGCGCTCGGCTTCGGCGGCGCGCTCTTCCGCCACTTTGATCCGCTCCTCTATCCGGCGCAATCGCTCCTGCGCTTCGGCCATCGAGCGCTCCTGGGCTTCCCTGCCATGCTGGAGCCGCTGCTCCGCGGTCTGCAGATCGCCCACCGACGGCTCCGACGGCGGGGGAACGGCCGCCAGGCCCTCCGGCTGGACCGGTGGAACGACTTCCAAGCTCTGCGTTGTCTGGCCGGCTTGGGCACGCGCGGCCTTCTCTTCGGCCTCGCGCTGTAGACGTTCTGCCTCTTCGATGCGACGGTCGGCCTCGGCCCGGATCCTTGCCTCCTCGCGCTGGATTTCCGCGACTCTTTGGTGGACTCTCTGCTCTGCGGCGGCGGCATCGTAATCACCCGGCGGTGAGACGACACCCGTCTCCGGCGTCACCGGCTGCTGAGGAGCAGGCGCCACAGCCGGCGGCGTGCCCTGCGCCGGGGAAGATGGTTGAGGCGTACCCGGTGCGCCCTGCTGCTCGAGGAGCGCGCGCTCCTGAGCCGCGCTGGCCACCGCAGCTTCTCGCTCCGCCTGCGCCGCTTCCTTCTTCGCACGCCTCGAGGAACCACCCCCCCGCGCTTGTCGCCGTTCCGCTGTCTTCTTCGCGCGCTCCTGCTTGCGGCGTTCCGCCTCTTCCCGGCTTCGCTTGCGATGCTCCGCCCTGGCGGCGCGCTGCTGCTCGCGGGCCTGCCTGCGCTTGTCCTTGGCGTTCACCGGCTGCGCCGCGGGCGGCGGCACCGACAACGGCGCGGTTGTCGCTCCTGCGCCGGGGGCCGGTCCCGCGGGAGACGTACCGGCAGGAGCCTGCTGTGGAGGGGCAGCCTTACGGGCGCCTCCACCGGTTGCGGCGCCGGCTTTCTGTGCCGCCTTCTTCTTGCTGCGGCGCTCGGTAATGCTCGCGACGAGCAGGAGCAGGAGAATCGCCACAACCAGAGCGGCGACGAAGTATTCGGTGTGTTCGCTGACGTAGTTGCCGGCCTTGCTGGGGAAGGATTCGGCATGCGCCACGGAAGGCGCAAAGAGCGCCGTTGCGAGCGGTATCGCCGGCAGAAGCGGGGCAACCCGGAAACGCATAGCCCGAAGCTACCTCATTCCGCGTTTGAATTCGCGCTCGACCTCACGTCGCACGTCACGCTCCGCAATCTCGCGCCGGCGATCACGGCCCTCCTTACCCCGGGCAAGCGCCAGCTCGACCTTCGCGCGCCCGTCCTTGAAGTAGATGCGGGCGGGGATCAGCGTCAGACCGCGCTGCGCGGTTTTGCCGACGAGGCGCTCGATCTCAGCCCGGTGCAGAAGCAGCTTGCGCGGCCGCTCGGGCTCGTGATTCTCGCGGCTGGCTGGTGCGTAGGGCGGGATGTGAAGGCGGCGGAGCCACACCTCGCCGTTGTCGACCACGGCATAGGCATCGCTCATCTGAGCCTTCCCATTGCGAAGGGACTTCACCTCCGAGCCCCGCAACACGATGCCCGCCTCGAGGGTCTCGACGAACTCGAACTTGTGCCGCGCGCGGCGGTTCGTGGCGACATCGCCGGATGCGGGCTTGCGCTGCTTCTTAGCCATTGGCCAGAACGAGGTCGACGCGGCCACGGGGTGCATCGACGCCGGCGACCTGGATCGAGAGCGGGTCCCCCAAGCGCAGCGCCGTGCCGCTCTCGCTGCCCACCAGCCCGGTCTCCGTTTCGTTCAGCTCGAATCGCTCGCCGCCCATCCGCCTGGCCGGCATGAAGCCCTCGTAGACATCCCCTAACCGGCCACCAAACGCCATGAAGACCCCACCGCGAATCACGCCCGATATCTCCCCCTCGAACCGCGTTTGCGCGCCTCGCTCGCGCAGCTCCCGCTCGAGCAGGAAGGCAGCGCAGATGTCGTCTGCATCGCGCTCGATCCGCATCGACTCGCGCTCCTTCTCGCTGCAGTACCAGGCGGCCTCGCGGGCCTCGGCGATCCGAGGCGCCCTCTCCCCCTCACCCAGGGCCGCCAGGAGCGCACGGTGGACGACCAGGTCCGGGTAGCGCCGGATGGGAGACGTGAAGTGACAGTAAGCCGAGCTGCCGAGACCGGCGTGACCGGTGTTTCGCTCGCTGTATTGAGCCTGTTTGAGGGATCGGAGCACAAGCGATGTATACGCCTCCCGGCCATGGCCGCGACGCGCCGCCTCCCTCTGCACCAGACGGCTTGCCTCGGCCGCAACTTCCCCCGCCTGGCGCGGCGTGAGCGCCTCGCGCAGCGGCGGCGTGGGGATCCCGAGGGCATCCAATTGGGCGATCAGCCGCTCCACCCTCGGTGGATCAGGCTGGGCGTGAACGCGATAGATGGCGGGGGCGCGCTTGCGCTCGAGCAGCTGGGCGACCTGCTCGTTGGCGAGGATCATCAGCCGCTCGATCAGGCGGTGGGCCTCCGTCTGCACCACAGCCTTGGCTGCAACCGCGTCCCCTGCCGTGTCGAAGCGGAACTCCGGCTCAGACGACTCGATATCGAGGCTGGTCGTGCCGCGCCGTTCGCCCAGCGCCGCGGCGGCCGCACGGGCCACGTCGAGTGACTCCGCCACCTGCGCCGGCGCCGTCGAGCGACCCGCAAAGACGACATCCAGCTCGTCGTAATCGAGCCGCGCATCGGAGCGGATCCGGCTCCGGTAGAAGCTTGCCCCCTTTGGCTGACCATCCAGCCCCAGCTCGATCTCAGCCGTCACCGCCAGCCGCTCCACTCCAGGGGCGAGGCTGCAAGCCTGCTCGCTCAGCGCATGCGGCAGCATCGGCTCAACCGTCCCGGGCACGTACGTGCTGTTGGCGCGGCGCCTGGCCTCGCGATCGAGGGCGGAGCCCGGTGGAACGTGGGCAGCCACATCGGCGATGTGGATCCAGAGGCGGATCGCGTCACCCTCGCGAGACGCCGAAACGGCGTCGTCGAAGTCGCGTGCGGTGGCGGGATCGACGGTGAAGGTGGAGAGCTCGGTCAGGTCGCGCCGCTGTCCCGCTCGCTCGGCGGCAAGATCCGCAGCCCGCCGCGCTTCCAGCTCAAGTGCTGCTGGGAAGCCGCGCCTGCCCAGCTCGTCGCGCAGGAGCAGTTCGAGGGCGTCCCGCGCGTGTCTCGGCGCGCTGCGAGCCCGCCGCCGGCTCACTCAAGCGCCTGCTCTGCGCCAAGGACACCTAGCGCACGCTGCAGCGCCTCGTCCTGTGGGGTCCCCGGCAGATCGCGCGCTCTGACATCGGGGTGGATTCCGGTGCCGGCGAGATTCTTCCCAGCGGGTGTGAAGTACTCGCCGATGGTCAGCTTCAGCGCCCCGCCGTTTGAGAGGTCGACCTCCTGCTGGAAGACCCCCTTCCCATAGGACCGCGTGCCAACGACCTTTGCGCCCGCATCATCCGCCAGCGCCGCCGTCAGGATCTCGGCCGCCGAAGCAGTGTTGCGATCGATCAGAACGACGAGTGGCACCGACGGCAGGCTGTCCCCGTGTGTCTTATAGACGGCGTGGCCCTGCGTTCGGGAATTGGTAGAGACGACGACTTCGCCCTCGGGCAGGAAGATGCCCGCGTCGGCCACCGCTTCGTCGAGGAAGCCGCCGCCGTTTCCGCGCAGGTCCAGCACGATCCCCTGTGCTCCCTTCTTCTCCACGCGGCGCACCGCTCGGCGGAGTTCGCCGCTCGAGTCTTCGGTGAAGCTGCCGTACCGAACGTAGCCCAGGGTGTGACCCCTCACATGGATGACGCGGGTCAGCGTGTCGGGAGGCCTGATCTCTGCCCGCGTCACGGTGATCTTTCTGACTCGCCGGCTTGGGGGGCGCACTACTCCAAGCGTCACCTTGGTTCCTTCCGGGCCGACGATTCTGGTCCGCGCACGACCAACGCTTTCGCCGGCAATCGGGTGACCGTCGGCGGAGACGATGACGTCGCCGGCCACGATTCCCGCCTTGGCGGCCGGCGACCCGGGGAAGACCCTGGCAGCGCGAAAGCCGCGCTTGACGGGGCTGATCTCGATCCCAACACCGGAGAACCGGCCAGAGATTTCCTCGTTGAAGCGTTCCAACATCGAAGGAGAGAAGTATTCGGAGAAGCGATCGTGATGGGTGCGGCGCAGGTTCCGCACCATTCCCCGCAACGATGAGTTGATCAAGTCGCCTTCTGAAACCGGCCGGTAGTAGTTGTCCTCGATCAGTTCCGTTGCTTCGGCCGCGAGCCCGGCGGAGCTGTCGACGAAGACTTCGCGCAGCACGGGTGGCATCTTCGCTGGATGCCCCCCGATCCAAAGGCCGGCGGCGAGCATTCCAACCAGGGCAGCCGCCAGCCCCAGGCTGCTCGCCAATCTCACTGCGACCTCAAACCTTCAGGAAGCGCCGCAGAGTAACGCCCGACCCGACCGCCGAGACCAGCACAGCGGCCGCGAAGAGAATTGCCACCAGCGCGGGGAACGAAAGCGTTGTGTTCTTCTCGGCCGCGAGAAAGGAGAACGTGCTGCTGAGGGGGTCGACGATCGTAACCTTGCCGAGCCACAGAACCAGTATGGCCACCAGGCCGCCCAGAAAGCCCACCACGACGCCCTCGATCATGAACGGCCAGCGAATGAACCACCTGGTGGCGCCGACGAGGCGCATCACCTCGACCTCCCGGCGTCGGGTGTAGATCGAGAGTCGAATCGTGTTGCTGACGAGCATCAGCGACGCAATGACCAGCAGCGCCGTGATCACGGTGAGCACGATCTTCAGCGCACTCGTCACCTGCTCGATCTTCTGCTCGTCCTGGCGGCGATCGAAGGTTCCGTTTTCCGTCGGGATGATCGGCGAGATCGGCTTCGGTTTCCCGTTTGGCCCTGGCGGCGTGACCGCGGCCCGCACAGCGCTCAGGTTCGAGGCGTCGTCCGCCTTCACCGCGAAGTTGCGCGGGAGCGGGTTGTCGTGCAGCTGGGCGAGGACTTCCGTCTTCTTATCGCCAAGGGTTTCTTCGAGTTCCTTGAGTGCCTCAGCCTTGTCGATGAAGCGCAGCGAGGCGACATGCGGAATCGCTTCCAGCTTCTGCCTCAGATTGGCGATTTCGCCTTTCGTCGCGTCGTCGTAGACGGCCACCCGGAACTCGAGGCTTTCGCGGATCTGGTTGCTCTTGGCCTGCGCCGACTGGAAGACCGGGATCAGGACGCCAAGCAGGATCACGGTGACGATCGTGGTCACGATCGCCGCCATGCTCGGCGCTCCGTTGCGGCGCAGCGCCCGGAATGCCTCCTTTGTGAAGAAGAAGAGTCGCGACATCAGATCAGTGAGTCGTGGCCGTTGGTCTGTCCCTCGGGGGCAACGCCCATCTCGGCCCGCATACGGACGCCGAACTCGGTCGTCGACTCCTCGGTGTAGCCGCCGCTGACCTCGTCGCGGACGACGCGGCCCTCGTAGAGCTCGATCACGCGGCGGCGCATGCTGTCGACCATCTCGCGGTCGTGGGTCACGACGAGCACGGTCGTCCCGGTCTTGTTGATCCGGTACAGCAGCTGCATCACGCCAATGGACGTCACCGGGTCGAGGTTGCCGCTCGGCTCGTCGGCCAGCAGCAGCGGCGGGTGGTTGACGAAGGCGCGGGCGACCGAGACGCGCTGCTGCTCGCCGCCGGAGAGCTGGTCGGGGTAGCTGTGGAGCTTGGTCGAGAGGCCGACGAGGCGCAGCGTCTGCGGCACCTGCTCGCGGATCTCGGCGCGGCTGGCGCCGATCACCTGCAGCGCGTAAGCGACGTTG
>JBAVGD010000111.1:0-10126 GCA_049684635.1 Solirubrobacterales bacterium
CAAACGCCGCGCAGATCATCGGTGGCGTGCTGGTCTTTGGGGATCCACTCTCCACCAATCCGCTTGGCCTTGCTCTGCAGATGACCGCCTTTGCGATGGTCTGCTTCTCGGCGCTCCTCCTGCCGGCCCGGAAGGCCGCGTCACCCGTCGTGGCCTGATCTGGCACCCTCGCCGTAGGCTTTCGATTCCCGCTCACCTAAAGCAAAGGCCTGCAACATCTCCACTTCGCCACAGCCTCCCAAAACGATGGACTGGGGCCTCGGTCACTACGAGCGAACCGCGGTCCAGCTCCTCGCGCTCGCCGCGCGCACGATCCTCGAGCCGCGCGGCGAAACCGAGGCCGTGCGCGACAAGATGCTCGCCGTCCTCGAGAGCGCCAACGAGGACCCCAACGCATTCCGGGTCACAAGCCGATACATCGTCGCCGTGCTGCGCCGGCATTAGTGGAGAGCACGAAGATCTTCCGCCAAACGACCTGGCCTGAGTCTCGACCCATCTCCCGATCGAGTCCCCGCGCGGCTTAGGGCGCGCTTAAGGATGATCCCAACAATTCCCCTCCTTGTTCCGAGTTGACCGCCACGAGCTCGGTCCGCGGCTGTATGTCCTCGGACACCGGCTCCATGAGTGTCATGCAGGCATTGGGCTCGCCGGCGCGGCCGCGCTGGCCCTGATCGCCGGCTGGCCCCTGCCGACCCCGCTCACACTTGTCTCGCTGGCCGTCGGCCTGTGGCTCCTGTGGAAGGACTGGCGTGACCTCTTCCCGCGACTGCGCGATACCAGGGCGTGGAGCGCGGGCGTGCATCGCGTGCCGATGCCCTTCCGTAACCGGGGTCGCGCCTACTGGCTAGCCCCGCTTGCCGGCGCCTGCACCGTCGCGATGGGTCTCGTCAACGTGGCATCGGTGCTCACACCGAGTCTGCACTCCAGGATGCACCTGCTTCTCCAGCTCGTGCCGCGAGAGGTTCCGGTGGCGGCACACGCGCTCGCCCTGTCCGCCGGCGTTTCGCTGACGATCCTGGGTCTCTATCTCGTGCGCCGACGCCGCCGCGCCTGGGGGCTCGCCGTTGCGATCCTCGTAGTCGCCGGAGCGCTCAACCTCCTCAAGGGATTGGACATCGAGGAGGCACTTGCGAGCTGGGGGCTCGCCGCCCTGCTGGTGTGGGGGCGCGACGCGTTTCATGTCGTGCACGGAGACCGTGGCTGGCGGGGGCCTCTGACGCACAGCGCGGCGGTCGTGGCCGGGGTGCTCGCAACGAGTGTCGTCACCCTGGTGGCTGCCGCTCACTGGGGCACGCCTCCGCTCAACCTGGGCCGTGGCGTGGCCGAGCTGGAAGCAGCACTGACGCTGTCGCCCGCGCCAATCCACTACCGCCATCCCTTCGGCTGGGTGCCGGTAGCCCTCGATCTGCTCTGGATAAGCGCCGCGCTCACCGTCGCCTGGCTGCTCTTCCGGCCGCTGGCGGCGCCGCGAGGGCTTCCCCCGGCGGAGCTGCGTCCGCTCGCGCGGGAGATAGTCGAGCGTCACGGCAGCGACACGCTCAGCTTCTTCAAGCTGCGCGCCGACAAGCATCACTTCTTCGACAGCTCCGGAGACGCGTTCCTGGGCTACCGCATCGAGGCCGGTGTCCTGCTCGTCTCCGGCGATCCGATCGGGCCACGAGCCGCCCTTCCCGGCCTGCTGAGGGAGGTCTGCGGGTTTGCGGAGGCGCGGGGATTGGCGATCGGTGTGGTGGGCGCAAGCGAGGAGTTCGCCACCCTCGCCGCCGGCGCGGGACTCAGGTCCTTTTACATCGGCGACGAGGCCATCGTTGACCTCGCTGACTTCTCCCTCGAGGGCCGGCCGATCCGCAAGGTGCGCCAGGCCGTGACCCGCGCACGAAAGGCCGGCTTCACGGCGTCGCTGCAGCGCATGGGAGACCTCTCCGAGATCCAGCTGCGCGAGCTGGAAGGGCTCTCAGCTCGCTGGCGTGGGGACGAGCCGGAGCGCGGCTTTTCGATGGCATTCGACAGCCTGCGCGGCGAGCACCTCTCCGAGAGTCTCGTGATGGTCGCCCGAGACGCGGGCGGAAACGCGCGTGGCTTCCTGCACTTCGCTCCGTGTTACGGCAGGCCGGCACTGTCATTGGGGCTGATGCGGCGCGACCGCGACAGCGTCAACGGCCTGACGGAGTATCTGGTGGTGAGTGCCATCGAGATGCTCCGCGAGCGCGGGATCGAGGAGATGTCGCTCAACTTCGCGGCCTTCGCGCGCCTGCTCCGGAGCCCGAGTGGGCCCTGGGAGCGGACGCTCGGCAGGCTGGTGGCGCTTGCCAATCCCTACTTCCAGATCGAGAGCCTCTACCGCTTCAACGCCAAGTTCTCGCCGCGCTGGCAGCCGCGCTACCTGCTCTACGAGCGCCGTCCACTCGGCTTCGCCCGCACCGGTCTGGCGGCGATGTCGGCCGAGGGCCAGCTCCCCTGGCCGATCTCGCAATTCGCACGCGGCCTGAGGGGCGCCCCGACCACCGTGGCAGCATCGCCGAATGAGGCTGTCGGCAACTGACATCGGCAATGGGGCGCCCGCCGTGTTCCTGCACGGCCAGCCGGGCAATGCCGGCGACTGGCACCCGGTGACGATCCGCCTGCGCGAGCGGATGCGGGTCATCGCGCTCGACCGTCCGGGGTATGGCCGCACCGGTGGCCGAGCCGTCGGCTTCCACGACAACGCGGCCGCAATGGTTGCGCTGCTCGACCGCCTGGACATCGAGTCCGCCCTGGTGGCCGCGCACAGCTGGGCCACCGGCGTCGCCCTTGCCGCGGCCATCCGATTTCCGGAGCGCGTCCGTGCGCTTGTGCTGGCCGCTCCGGTCGCCCCAGACATTCCGCTGGGGCTCGTCGATCGCGCCCTGGCGCACCCGCTTGTCGGCCCCGTGGCCGCCCGGGTTGGATTCGGGCTCGCCGGGTTGGGACTCGCCTTCCCACCGGTGCAGCGGTTGGCCCGCGCCGCGGTGCCGGCACTCTCGCCTGATCAGGTCGCGGCCACGGCCGCCCAGTGGCGGGCAGACGGCGTCTGGAGGAGCTTCTATGCCGAGCAGCGAGCCCTTGTGGCCGAGCTCCCCTTGCTCGCGCCGCACCTGAACTCGGTCAGCCAGCCGACGACCATCCTGCATGGCACGCGCGACCGTATCTCGACCCCCGCACACGCCCGCCAGCTCGCCCATGCCCTGCCCCACGCTCAACTCGTGCCCGTCGACCGCGCCAGCCACATGCTGCCCCAGCAGCGCCCCGGCCTCGTCGCCGAGGCGATCGCCCGCGCCGCGGCCTAATGGCGTGACCAGCGGCAACATCGCCGGTCGCACCACCAGATCCCTGAAAGCAGTCAACGGAACTTAAGCCGACTCCACCGCAGAGCATCTTCCGCAGCGTGGAACAATCGCGTCCCAGATGGGGGAACCGGACGCCAAGCGCTGGGGCGCGAACTATCGGGGCGAGCTCAACAGCGCTGAGCTCTACCGGCAGATCGCGGCAGCCGAGAAAGACGAAGCCCTAGCCTCGGTGTACCGGCGGCTGGCCGAGGCCGAGGAGCGCCATGCGGAGTTTTGGGCCAAGCGCCTCCGGGAGGCCAACCAACCGGTACCGCCGCATCGGGTCGGCTGGCGGACGAAGGCGCTGGGATGGCTGGCGCGGCGCTTCGGGACCGCTTTCGTCGTGCCGGCGATCGATGCGATGGAGCAGGCCGACGCCGGCTCCTACGACGCCCAACCCGAGGCCGCCGGGACGCCGCTGCCCGGAGGGGAGCGATCGCACGCGCGGTTGCTACAGGCCATCGGCGGCGATCAGGGCACCGGCCTGAAGGGCCCCGCACTGGCTCGCCTAGAGGGCCGCCACCGCGCTGCCAGCGGCAACTCCCTGCGCGCCGCGGTCCTCGGCGCCAACGATGGGCTCGTCTCCAACTTCAGCCTGGTGATGGGCGTCGCCGGGGCCCAGCTCGGCAATACCCAGATCCTCATCACCGGCCTGGCGGGATTGGCGGCCGGTGCGGGATCTATGGCTATGGGGGAGTGGATCTCGGTGATGAATGCCCGCGAGCTCTTCAGCCGCCAGATCGCCGTCGAGCGAGAAGAGCTCGAAGAGGTCCCAGAAGAGGAGCGAGAGGAGCTGGCGCTGATCTACCAGGCCAAGGGCCTCGCGCCCGAGCAGGCCGGTGAACTGGCCGATCGGCTCATCTCCTCGCCGGAGAACGCACTGGACACGCTTGCCCGCGAGGAGCTTGGCATCGACCCCGATCAGCTCGGTGGTTCGGCCACCGTTGCCGCTGGCACCTCGTTCGTGCTGTTCGCGATCGGAGCGATCTTCCCAATCCTGCCCTTCGTCTTCCTCGGCGGGACCGCCGCCGCTGTAGGGAGCGCTGTGCTCTCCGCGCTCGCCCTGTTCGGGATTGGGGCCCTGATCACGCTGGTGACCGGTCGCGGTGTCCTCCTCTCCGGTATGCGCCAGGTCTTCATCGGGCTCGCGGCTGCCGCGGTGACCTTTGGCGTGGGGGCGCTGATCGGCACCGCGATCGGCGGATAGCGCGGCCGCGGTGGCCCGGCGCTGCGGCGGGGCTGCGCAAGGTCGCCGAGGCGCCTCGCGCAGCCACATCTGCGGGTCTACCTGTTAGCCGGTTCCTCGGGCTCTCCGTATACGACCAGGCCGTGGATGCAGATCAGACAGATCGCAAAGACACCGAGTGCCCAGAACGGGTACGCGCCCCCCACCGCGAGCAACGCCCCGAGCGCGCCGAGACTGGCGGCAACAATCCCAATCACCCGTCCGAACGCTCCGCCGACGAACAGCGAGAACCCAGCGAAGACCTGGATGACTCCGATGATCACGATGATCCATCCCCAGGTGCTGAGGTTCGCGAGCACAAAGTGGTTTTCGCCGACCCAGAAATTCGCGTCAGCGATCGCGGCGATCCCATAGATGACGTTGAGGGTGCCAGCGATCAGCAGCAGGATCGCGACGAACATCGCGCGGCCTACACCTCTCATGGTGTCTCCTTTTCGAAGGCCCGCAGCCGATCGGCCGCCAAGCCGGTGGATGGGAAGAAGCTATGGCAGGTAATCAGCCGCGAAAAGGGGTAAAGGGTGCAGTGAGCACGCGGCCTTCTACTGAGGTGGCTTAGGTTGGGTCGATGCTTCCCTTCGCCGCATTCGACAGCTCGCCCGCGCGGGCGTCGGCCGCGAGCACGCGAGCCGCGGCCTTTGACCTCGATGTGTGGGACCTGTCTACACCCAGCCTGCCGTCACCGCTCGCTCCTAACACGCCTGATCAGCTCCGCAATCAGATCATTGAACTCCAGGCCCGCGGCATCTGCCGCAAACGGTGTCGGGCCAGTCTCGGTTAGACCAGGCACGGTGTTGATCTCAAGTATTTGTGGGCCGGAACTGTCGAGGATGATGTCGACGCGTGCGAGATCGCGACAGTCGGCGAGTGTGTAGGCACGTTGCGCCGCTGTCTGAACCTGCTCAAGCTCATCAGGGCCAAGATCGGCGATCTTAAGCGTGGCTGCGCCGGTCTCATAGTGAGCGGTGAACGTGTAGTAGGGCTCATCCGTGAGTATTTCGACGATTGGCAGCACCTGGGGGTCGTCCGCGGACCCAAGCACGGTGACCGCAAGCTCGCGTCCCGTTACGAATCGCTCGATTACGACCCGATCGTCGTAGTTGAACGCGCCCAGGACCGCGGTCACGAATTCATCCGAACTTTGCACGACCTTGATTCCCAGCGACGAGCCCTCGCGTGCCGGCTTGACGACAAGAGGAAACCCGAGTTGGCTCGTCAGCGCGGGCAGTGTTTCGCCGGCCCCGAACTGGGTGAAAGCTTCGCGATTGAATGAATGCCACGGTGGCGTCATCAGGTCCTCAGTGCGTAGCATCTCCTTGAACGCGTGCTTATCGAGGCACCGGGCGCTGGCGTGGACATCGGAGCCGGTGTAGGGGATCTCAAGAATCTCAAGCAGGTCCTGCAGCGTTCCGTCCTCTCCCCCGCGACCGTGCATGGCAACAAAGACGAAGGCTGGAACACGCTCCATTAAGTAGCGAACAAAGCGGTGGTCTGGATCGACGGTCTCGACCTCAAAACCGATCGCTTCAAGAGCGCCAGCGGCACGCCTCCCTGAGCGAAGGCTGATCTCGCGCTCCATCGATCGGCCGCCGTTCGCGACTATGACCCGGTCGCTCACTTGGCACCTCCTTGCCCTGACGTATACGTCTCAAGCAGGATCGACTCGAAGGTTCTCGTCGTCGCCCTCCGCTCTGCGGCTTCGGCAAGGGCGATGTCGATCAGCGCATCGGCAAGGTCCTCGAAGCTGATCCCCAGCGGTTCGAAGAGGTAGAACGCGAAAGAGCCGGGGACGGTGTTGGCCTCGTTGAGGATGACCGTAGCGGCGCTGTCCGAGCCAGTAACGAGAAAGTCGTAGCGGCAGACGCCTGCGAAACCCAACGCCCGATGTGCTCTGCAGGCCGTGTCTTGGATCGTTTGGGTGAGATCTGCAGAGATTGGGGCCGGGATCAATCGATTCTGCGACGCCATTCCCGCTTCCTTCGCCCCTCCACTCGCATCGGCCTTCCCCTTACCTCCTGCCATGTACTTCTCCTCGAATCCCAGCAGTGAACTCTCTGCCTTGACCGGTTGCTCGCAGACGGAGGCTTGCAGCTCGCCTTCGAACCGGCCGAGCACGGCGCAGTTAATCTCGACCGCATCGTCCAAAGCCGGCTCAACGAGCACGGCCCTGTCAAGCTCAAAGCCCAGCTCGAAGGCGTCCTCGAGCTCATCAACCGTTTGGCAGCGGGAAACGCCGATCGACGAGCCCAACGATGCCGGCTTGACGAACGATGGCAGACCGATCTCTTGGTTGGCACGGTCGACGACGCGGTCGGGGTCGGCGGCGAACTCGCCGCGGCCAACGACGATGTCGGCGTTGACCTCAATCCCCGCCTCTCGAAAGATCGCCTTTCCGGTGGCCTTGTTCATCGCCGCAGCGGCAGGGCCGACACCGCCGCCCACGTAAGGAAGCGGGGTGTGGTCCAGCGCGCCCAAAAGCGCTCCGTCCTCTCCGCCTGTGCCGTGGATCGCGCAAATCACCGCGTCGAGACGAAGCGGCTCATCGGCGCGAAGGCGGGAGGAGGCCGGCCGCACAAACCCCGATCCCTCCGCCGAACCCAAGCGCAGCTCGCAGGGTGTGGCTCCGGCTGGATGGTCGCCGCCAAAAACCTCGACTGACCTGAGAGCATCGCCGGTCCAGAAACGCCCATCCCGTCCGAGGTAGATCGGAATTGGCTGATGGCGGTCAGCCAGCGCCGCCATCAGTTGCTGAGCGCTGATGATGGAAACGTCGTGCTCTACTGACGGCCCGCCAAAGCAGACGCCGACACGTTGGCCAGGAACAACGGTCAACGGGGCTGCCCGCACAGTCCGTTCTCGCCGACCACTGCCTCAGCCGCACCCGCAAAGTCGTCGCAGCTCGTCTACCTGGTCTCCGCGGGCTCTGAGCGCGACGAGGCGGACAGTGGTAGATCCTCTCCCCCTCGGGGGGCATATGAAGAACAGCAGCCTCAAAAGCCCGTTCCGAGCAGTGACGCTGGTTTGGCAAATGCTGTCGCTGCGCTTGGGTCGGCCATCGGAGAGAGAAGATACTGAGATTCGAGAAGCTTCCCGGGGTAAGAACACCCGACCGAGCACCGGCGGCTTGAGCGGGTTTGCTGCTCGCGTGAGATGTTGAGCCCTTCTCGTCAAGCTGCGGCGATTGCCGTTCCATGCTGCCGCCGGGCCCTGCCCTGGTAGAGGTCGGGCAAATCGTTCTCGAAGAGGATGACGTCGCCACTCCGAGATTTCTCCGCCAAGAGGCGCCCGGCAGCGCTCGCGTCGGCAACCACGCAAAGCGAGTCGGGGGAGAACCCCGCGCTTTCGAGGCCGCGCCTGATCGGCTCGGTCTGCTCCTCACCGACAAGAATGATCAAGTCGCAGATGCCGGCCGCCGCCGCGCCGAAGCGCTCGTTCTCCGCGTCCTGCTGGTCACCGAGCTCAACCATTCCGGGGGTGACGAGGATGCGGCGGTGGCCCGGGTGCGCCGCCAGCACCTCCAGGGCTGCCTGGGCCCCAGACGGGTTGGCGTTGTATGCATCGTCGATGACGACAATGCCGGCAGCCCGGTTCACAATCGGCGCCAGACGATGCTCCGGTGGCGACACCCGCCCGAGCGCGCGGGCGATCTGATCCGGCGCGAGCCCCAACCCAAGCCCGACAACCGCTGCCGCAACCAGATTCGCGACGTTGTGCTGTCCAAGCAGACGAGCGCTGACAGGCTGTCGTGTGATCCCCGCAGCCTCCCTCAGGCAAAGATCGAAGCGAGTGCGACCCCGATGTAGGCGAATGTTGTCGGCCCAGGCGAGCGCGTCGGGATGCTGTTCACCGGCAAAGAGCCGAACGGGACACGACGCTCGTTCGGCGGCTTCGAGACAGCGGGGCTGATCAGCCCTGGTGATAAAGACGCCGTCGCTCGGAAGTGCCTCCGCGAGCTCCCCCTTTGCTCGCGTCGTCTCGTCCAAGGATCCGAACCGCTCTAGATGGGCAAGGCCGATCGAAGTCAAGATCCCAATCCGCGGCTCGACCAGCCGGCAGAGCTCGGCTATGTCCCCACGGCGGTAGGCACCCATCTCAACGATGAAGCTGCGGTGGCTAGGACGAAGGTTCTCGTTAATCGCGCGAATGACGCCGAGATAGCTGTTGTACGACGCCGGTGTGGGAAGCGCAGGCCCAATTAGGCTCGCAATCTCAGCCACACAGGCCTTTGTCGTCGTCTTTCCATAGGAGCCGGTGATCCCGATGACCATGGGATCGATTTCACGGAGTCGCCGGCGAGCCTTGTGCTCAAAGCGGGCATTGTCGACTCGCTGGATCGGGCGCAAGAGCCAGTTCGCGATGCCGAGGAACTCGGGGGCGAAGACCGCGAGCAAGAACCCGGCGACAGCCATGGCAAGCCCGCCAAGCCTCGGCTGTGTCAGTCCGCCGACGATCAGCGCCCCCGCTATGGCGATGGCGGCTAACGCAAGGGAGGTCGCGAAGAGACGAGACGCGCGGGCCGTGAACTTAAGTGGCTTGACCTGAGGACGACGAACGACGGCCTGCGCCCTGGCTATGGCGGCAGCCAAGCCGATCGCGCCGATCGCCGTTGCGGCTCCCGGCAGATTCAAAGTAAAGGCCGCGACAATCAAGCACCCGATACCGGCGCTAAGGCATACGTCAAGAACGTTGAATCGTTCACCTCTCCGTCGAACCCAGACGCGGAGGCGCTTGAATTCGTAGTGCTCCAGCTGGAGGAGGTGAAGGAGAAGATGAGCGCGCCCTGCGAAGAGGACAAGGATCGCGAGTCCGGCCAGCGACAGCGCAATCCATCCCAACGCGGTCACCCGTCATCGCTCCCGGCGGCGACTTCACGCGGCTGCTGACACAGAAAGTGGCGACTCGTCTGCGCGAAGCGAACCGGCTCGTCTGCATAGGAATAGTGCCCCGCCCCGTCCAACACCACCAACGCCCCGTCAGGCAGAAGTTCCTCCATTCGCTCGCCCATCCATATCGGCGTGTCCTCGTCGGCGCTTCCCCAGACGAGGAGGCATGGAGCCGAGATCCGTGGCAGGTGGTCCGCGAGATCCTCGGCAATGATTCGGCGGAACGTCTCCCGCATGGCCGGCGAAGCGCTGAGGTAGTCAGCTGAAGCAACTCGACCCCGAATACGAGCCTGAAGCTGACGCCCGGGACGACCAAAGAGCCCGATCATGCGGCCAACCTTGGCAAGGGCAACCCGGAACCGGTACTTGAAGCCGCGCTTCGGTCGTAGACCCGCGGCATCACAGAGGATTAGGCGGCCGACCAGAGCGGGCTCCTGGGTTGCCAAGCAGATCGCGACCCGTGCGCCAAAGGAGTGCCCGATCACATGGCAGCGCGATATCCCAGCCTCCTCGAGCACCAACGCTACGAACCGTGCGTAGTCCTCGGATCCCCACGGCTCCGGCGGTTCCGCCGACTCACCAAATCCCGGCAAGTCAAGCGCAAATACCTCCGTTTCCTTGGTCAACGGCGCGACGATCGGCTCGATGGCCTCGAG
>JBAVGD010000112.1:0-13495 GCA_049684635.1 Solirubrobacterales bacterium
CGGGATACGTGACCGAGGCGTTCATGACCGATGTGGCGAAGGGCGCCGGCGTTCGCGATATCGCCAAGTGGAATCGTGATCGCAAGAGCAAAGCGGTCCTCGCAGAGGTCTCGCGCAGCACCAGCCAGGCCGGAAACCTTGGCTTCGAAGGCACGCCGTCCTTCGCGGTTACCGGTCCAAACAGCAACGGCCTCGAAGCGTTGGGCACACCAGGATCGGCCGGCGCGCTTGAAACGGCGATAGACGAAGCCGGCTGAGCAAGGCCGATACAAAGACCCCGGAACGCGAGGGCGGGGGGCAAAAAGGGCTTGCTCGAGTCAGTGAGTTGACATAACCACCATTATCGTGCGTTGATGGTCGTCAACCCCCTGTTTGTCTTAGGCTGTGAGTCGTGACGAGCGCTGCGCAGGTACGCCGCCGAGAACAGCTGGATCGGCGCACGCTGAAGTGGCTGCGGTTGGCCCTGCTGGTCGATCTCATTGGCGGCGCGACGCTAACGGTAGGCCTATTGACGGGGCTGGGCTCGGGTCTCACGCTTGCGTTTGCGCTTACTTTTCTAGTCGCGGCAGGTTGCGCAGGAAATGCGCAGCGACTGCAGAGCCGCGCATGGGAGGTCTGGCCCAGTTTGTGGCTGGCCTCGCTGATCCCGGCAGTTGGGGCTGGGTTGGCGCTTGGTTATCTCAGCGGCGGCGAAGTGGCACGCTGGTGGCTTCCGACCATCTTCGTGTTGAACCTCCCACCCCTTCTCGCCTCCGCCGAAATGGTGGTGAGAGGATCGGCTGACGGCGAGCGCTAAGAACCCGTTTCATACCCCCCGCACGCCTGGCATCTGATGAGACTGGCCCTAAGGACCTATCCGATAGGGGAATCGCACCCCTGGCTACGGCCCAGGACCGGCGCCCAACAGACACCAGGTCAACCTCCAACCGAGCTTCGTTCGGAAACCCACGTTGATCGGGTTGTCGCGAGGATTGCGTCGGCGATCTCCTGCGGGGTTGGCGGGCAGCCGGGGATGCGGACGTCGACTGGGAGCAACTCGTCGAGGGGGCCGGCCAGCTCGGCTGGGTCGCCGAGGACGCCGCAACCGAGGGCGCAATCGCCGAGGGCGGCTACCAGGCGCGGCTCGGGCATTGCTTCGTAGGCCGTTCGCAGCGGGCCGGCCATGCGTGTCGTGAGCGGGCCGGTGACTAGCAGGACGTCGGCGTGGCGGGGCGAGGCGACGAGGCTGAGCCCGAAGCGCTGCAAGTCGTACTGCGGGGCGGCAGTTGCCGTCAGCTCATGCTCGCATGCGTTGCAGGACCCGGCGTCGACATGACGTATCGCGAGGGAGCGGGCTCCCTTGCGCCTCGGTAAAGCGGCTTCGCGACGCACGCGCTGAAGATGGCGAAGCAGGACGAACACGGTCAGCGATCCACGCAGGCGTAGCAGAGCTCGAAGCTCTTGTTGATCAATGGAAAGTCCCCGAGGAGGTTGCCGGCCGTGGCGTGCGCCAGCGCCGGCCAGTTGGCGTAGGAACCGGTTCGGAGGTGAAGCCTTCGTAGCCGAAGCGAGTCTGGCTCCACGACACAGACCGTCTCTCCACGCGGGCTCTCGACCCGGGCCACCCCGACCAGACCAGTGGGGCCCCCCGGGCTTGCGGTGTCGGCCTCGATCGGCTCGGAGAGGAGCTCGTCCAGCATTTCCAAGGTCGTCTCCAGCTCGATTGCGCGCACCTCGAGGCGTGCAGCGACGTCTCCCGCGGCGATTGGAGGAACGGCCGCGGTGAAGGCGGAGCCGTAGCAGAGCCCCGGGCTGTCCGTGCGGGCATCCAGGCTCAGCCCGGAGGCGCGCGCGACCGGCCCGACGGCACCGAGCGCGGCGGCATTGTCGGAATCGAGGACCCCCACCCCGTCGAGTCGAGCCTGAACAGACGCGGCGAAGCGGACCTCGCGCCAGGCTCGGGTTGCATCCTTGCGCAGCTCGCGCAGCATGCCGCGTGCCCGATCCGCGGCCAGGGCCGGGGGTGCGAGGCGAGTGGCGCCGACCTCGATCGATCCAAACAGGAAGCGGTGGCCCGTGAGGGCCATGTTCAGGCGCATCGCACGCTCTTTCAGCGCGGCAAAGGCCATGGTGCCGGTGGCAAACCCCACTCCCGCGCAAACGGCACCGATGTCGTTCAGGTGGTTGTACAGGCGCTCCAGCTCGAGCAGCAGGGTACGCGCGCATCGCAGTCTTCGGGAGGGCGTGAGACCGAGGACGCTCTCGCAGGCCTGTGCGTAGGCGACCGAGTTGGCGACAGCGCAGGCGCCGCACGCTCGCTGCGCGAAGACCAGTCCATCGAGCAGCTCCCAACCCTCGGCTGCGAGCTCGAGTCCGCGGTGCTTGTAGAAGAGGCGAGGATCGACCAGGAGGATCCGCTCGCCGACGACGTGAAAGCGGAAGTGGCCGGACTCGATCACGCCGGCGTGGATCGGTCCGACGGCAACCTCGTGCACCCCCTCCCCATCGACCGGAACGGTCCAGCTGGCCGCGTCGAGCCGGTGCGCGACGAGCGGTCGCAGCGGCTCGTGGCCGTCGAACCGCAGCCCATAGAGGTCGTGGGCCTCGCGCTCGTCCCACGTCGCCGCGGGGACGAGGTCGACGATCGTCGGCAATGCCTCGTCATCAAGCGGCGTTGTGAGCACCCGCGTGCTTGGACCGTGAGCGAATAGAGCGCTCCAGCGCCGCTCGGTGCCTGAGCCTGCGGCATAGGCCCCGCAGAAGCGCTCGCCTCCCTCGAGTGCCCGCCGGCACGCTTCGCGCCAGTCCCGGCGCTCGACGGCAATCCGGTCGGCCCGCTGGATCGGTGGCGCGACCCGCGGACTCACGCCCCACTCCTCATCAGCGCTTCGACGATCCCCGAGCCGGGAAGCGCGTAGGCGGCCACGGTAAGTGCCAGCAGGGCCACGGCCGCGGTTCCGGCAAGCAACGCCACGGCCCTAGTCGAGCGGGAGGTCGGGCGAGTCCCTCTCCCCTTCCGCTTACCCAGCAGCCCCTCTATCAGGGCGTGCGCGAGGCCGAGGAATCCAAGTGCGAGCAGCACGGCGGCGACCGAGGAGACTCCAATGAGACCGGCGTCCATCCCGCCGAGGAGGATCATCACCTCGGAGACGAAGAGCGGTGAGGGAGGCAGGCCGGCAAGCGATACCAGGCTGATCGCCATGCCCGTGGCCATCGGTGCACTTGTCCCCGCAAGCCCCGTTGGCGGCGCCTTCGCGCCGGCCGGGTCCTGCCGCAGGAGCGGAATCGCCGTGTAGAAGCCGAGCGCCTTGGCGATCCCGTGGCCGGCCACGTGGAGGACCACTCCGGCGATCGCCAACGGTGTGCCAAACCCGACGCCAAGCGCAAGGATCCCCATATGCTCGAGGCTGGAGTACGCGAGGAGGCGCTTCCAGGGCAACGGTCGCCAGAGGAACGGCACGGCAACCAGCAGGGAAACGAGCCCGAACCCGACGAACAGCTCCTGCACCGGACCGGCTCCGAGCGCCGGTTCGAGCGCGAGCTTGGTCCGCCAGGCGATCAGCAGGACGGTCGGTAGCAGCGCCGCCGAGAGCATCGCGCTGACCGGCGGCGGCGCCTCACTGTGAGCATCCGGCAGCCAGTTGTGAACGGGCGCCCAGCCGATCTTGCTCGCCAGCCCGACCATGATCAGGACGAAGGCGGCGAGGGTTGCCTGGGGCGGCAGGTCGTGCGCGCTTCGGGCTAGCGCCCGCCAGTCCAGCCGGGCCAGGCCGGGAGCATCGTTACCGACCGCGACAAAGAGGACAACGATTCCCAGTAGGGCGATCGCCAGCCCGAGCGTGGTCAGGACGACGTACTTCCAGCCTGCCTCAAGGGCGCTCCGTTTACCGGTGAAGGCGACCAGCAGCGCGGAGGCGGCCGTCGTTGCCTCGATCAGCAACCACGCCAGTGCCAGGTTGTCGACCATGGGCAGCGCCAGCAGCGCTGCCCAGAAGACGTTGAACGCCACGTAGTACAGGACGTGCGAGCGCCGGGCGCTGAACCAGCTGCGGCCCGCGTGGCGCAGGTACGACGGCGATATGGCGGCGCTGGCAAGGCCCACGACTGCGACCAGCGCGAGGAATATGCCGCTGGCCGCGTCGAGGACGTACCAGCTGCCCCGCGCGGCGTCCGCCGGCGCGGAGATGAGTGCCTCCACTGCCAGCGCCAGCGCCAGCGTCGCCGTCAGGCTGCAGCCCGCAAGGTTGAGACGGTCCACGGCACGGGCCGTAGGCATCAAGGCCACGGCGGCGGCCGTGCACAGCGGGACCGCGAGTACGGCGATCGCAACCGCGCCGTCAGTCACGGAGGCCCCGCAGCAGGTCCGTGTCCCCGGTCCCGATCTCGCTTTGGATCTTCTGGGTGAAGGCGGCGGCAACCGTGACCACCAGCGCCAGATCGAAGAGGATGCCCAGCTCGATCACGAACGGCAGCCCCCCAGGCACGGAGATCGCCAGGAGGTAGACGCCGTTCTCCGCGACAATGATGCCGAGCACCTGGAGGAGCGCCGGCCGTCGCAGGACGACGGTCGCGATCCCGAGGGCCAGAAGAGCCACCGCACTGTGTTCGACCGCGCGATCGCCCAGGCCCAGGGGCGGGATCGATGCCATCGCGACCAGCGCGATCACGGTGGCCAGGAGCAGCCGGACTCCCACCGTCGTCGCGGGGACGACGAGATCGGGCTCTGGCGTGCGCCTGCGCGCAAAGGTCAGCAACGTGGGCAGCACGACGGCGCGAACCAGAAGGATGATGCCCGCCACGAGCAGCCCGCGGCTGTAGCCGCCCGCCAGCGAGAGCGCCGCGATTCCCAGCAGCAGGGCCTGGATGGTCACGAGCCAGGTGGCAACGCTGCGGCGGCGCACGAGGATCACGCCAAAGGCCAGGACAACGAGCGCCACGAGCGCCGCCGAGCTCACACCAGTCCCCCGACCAGCCAGCTGGCCAGCCCGACGAGGGCCAGCAGACATCCCCCCGCAAGGAGGGTCGGTGCGCTCAGTATCCGAACCTTCGCTTGCGCTGTCTCGGTCAGCGCCAGCGCCGCGCACAGAAACGCGAGGCCGGCGCCGAGGCAGGCAAGCTGGCCGCCAAATCCGCCCCAGTGAGGCAGGAACAGCTCGGCGCCGAGGACGAGCACGATCCAGTGTCGCGCCGCCGCGCTCCACTCCAGCAGCGCCAGGTCCCGGCCCGCGTACTCGAGCAGCGGGCCCTCGTGGATCATCGTCAGCTCGAGGTGGGTGTCGGGATTGTCGATCGGCTGGCGCCCCGTCTCGACCAGGATGACGAGGCCGAAAGCGGCCGCCGCACACCAGTGGGCCGGCTCGCTCCAGCTGCTCCACCCGTTGGCGGCCGCGCTCATCGAGAGGAGGTCGGTGCTGCCTGTGGGCAGCGCGGCGAGGACGATCGCCAGGACCAGCAAGGCCTCGGCAAATACGGCCAGGGTTAGGTCGCGGCTCGAACCGATCAGCGCAAAGCCCGAGCCGGTATCCCAAGCTGCTGCGGCGAGGGCAAAGCGGGCCAGCGCCAGCAGGCCGACGAGGACGAGCGCGTCATTGCCCAGGGACCAGTCCGGTGCGACGCCGGCGATCGGTATCAGGAGCAGCGCGAAGGCGGTCGCGGCCGCAACCGCGCACGGCGCCGCCGCGTAGACGATCGTTGTCGGTTGCGGGTCGACGAGGCTCTTCCCCCAGAGCCGGCGCAGCTCCCGGTAGGGCTGCAGCGGCGACGGACCGCGGCGTCCCTGCAGGCGAGCCTTGAGCGTCTGGATCGTTCCAGGCAGGAGTGGCGCCGCGGCGATGCCGCCGACGATCTGGATTGCGGCGGCGAGAGGCGTCATCCGATTGCCCCCATTCGCGCCAGAGCGAGCAGGGTCAGCAGCAGGGCGAGCATGTATGCGGCGTAGGCGCGGACGCTGCCGGACTGGACGCGACGGGCAATTCGGGCGCCTGCGAGGGCCCCCCGCTCGAGGGGCCCGTACAACACGGTGTCGAATAGGTGCGGCGTCTCGCCGCGGTAGTGGACGGATTGCACCAGGCCGTGTTCACGCCTCGTAGTCACCTGCCGCCGGGGCCGCAGGACGGTCTCGAGAACGAGCCGTAACGGCTTGGTGAACCCGGCTGAGCTCCAGGCGAGCGCCGGCTCGTTCAGCGATCCGCAAGCCCAGGTCGGGACGGGTGCCGCACGCCGCGCACCGCGCAGGCGCCAGAGCAGCGCCGCCAGCACGACGAGTCCGAGCAACAGCCATGGCGAAGGCAACGAGCCGGTGCCGGGGATGAGCAGGCTCGGATCGGCGGCGAGACTGCGCGGCTGCGGGGCGAGCCGCATCAGCGAGGGAATCAGCAGACCGGGGACGGCGCCCAGCGCGACACAGCAGCCGGCAAGCAAAAGCGGGCCAAGCCGCATCCCGGACGGTGCCTCGGTCGCCTCTGCGACCTTCGGGCGGCGTGGCGCGCCAAGCAGCACCAGCCCGACCGCTTTGACGAAGCAGAAGAGGGCCAGGGCGGCGGTTGCAGCGAGGCCGGCGGTTGCGACGGCGCCGGCGAGGCCGAGGCCGAGGGACGGCCCCAAGGCGACGTGAACAAGCGCCTGCAGGGTGAGCCACTCCGAGGCGAAGCCGTTGAGCGGCGGCACCCCGGCGATCGCCATCGACCCGATCAGAAAGGCTCCACCGGTCCAGGGCATGCGGCCCAGCAGGCCGCCGATGCGGTCGAGGTCGAGTGACCCCACGGCGCGCTCGAAAGCGCCCGCGGCCAGGAACAGGAGCGCCTTGAACACCGCATGGTTGAGGACATGAAGGAGCGCCGCCGCGAACGCGATGGCCGCCCAGGTCGGACTGCCCTGAGAGGCAAACAGGATCGAGGCGCCGAGACCGAGCGCGACGATGCCGACGTTCTCGATCGAGTGGAACGCCAGCAGCCGCTTCAGGTCATGCTGCACCAGCGCGTAGAGCACGCCGCCCAGTGCCGAGAGCAACCCCACCCCGAGCATCGCGAGGCCGGCCCAGAGAGGCACCGGAGCGGCCCACTCGAAGAGAACGCGGATGAGCCCGTAGAGGGCGACCTTGATCATCACGCCCGACATCAGGGCTGAGACGTGGCTCGGCGCGACTGGGTGAGCGCGCGGCAGCCAGGAGTGCATCGGCATCAAACCGGCCTTGGTGCCGAAGCCCACGAGGGCGGCGACGATGACAAGCGCCTCCACCCCGCTTCCCTGAGCGACGAGCGCTCCAGGATGGCTCAGCGCTCCGTAATGGGCGAGGGCGAGGATGGAGATCCAAACGCCGGCGCCTCCCAGGTGCGTCATCGCGAGATAGACAAAGACGGCGCGCTGCACGCCGGCGTCCTTGCGGCGGACGAGGATCGCTGCCGCCGGCACAAGCGTCATCAACTCCCAGAAGGCGAGGAATGAGGAGGGGTCGCGTGCCGTGACAACCCCGGCGAGGGAGATTAGGAACAACCCGCAGAGTGGGACCTGGACGCGGCCGTCGACGGCGCCTGCAAGGTAATCGCGGGCGTAGATCAGCGACGGCACCGCAACGACCGCAACGGTCGCCAGGAAGAAGCCGCTGAGCCCGTCAACTCCCAGTGCGGGATTGAGTCCGTCGCGAAACTCGGCGCCAATCGAAGAAGCGCCGAACAAGACAAGGGCACCGCCGAACCCGACCATCCCGATCCCCAGGCCCTGCAGTGCGAGCGCATCGCGCGTGCGCAGGCGCAGCAACGGCGCCATGGTCCCGGCGACCAGCAGGGTTACGCCGGCGGCGACCAGCCAATACAGCCCGCTCACTCAGGAGACCTATCGCGACCGTGTCTTCGATCGCGACCGCTTCTTGGCGGTCGCGCCGGTGGCCTTCGGCACAGATTGCTCCAGCTCCCCCAGCAGGGCGCTGGCTTCCTCCAGATGGGAGCCGATCACCTGGCGAGCGGTCCCAAGCAGCTGAAAGATGCGGGGGTCGCGGACCCGGTGGTAGACGCTGGTCCCCTCCCTGCGGGCCTCCAATAGCCCCTGCCTGCGCATCGCACTGAGATGCTGAGAGGCGCTGCTGGAATCGATTCCCAGCTCGGCCTGCAGGTCTCGCACCGTCATCTCGCCGTTTCTCAGCAGATCCAGGATCCGCACCCTGATCTGGTGGCCCAGGGTGCGAAAGAACTCCGCCTCGATTTGGTGGATTGGCTCCATATCTTAAGGAATTATAAGATATACCATCTAAACTCATCAGGCGTTGCGCCCATAGCCAGAGACGCTCCCAGGCCTTGATGAGGTCGAGGTCGGAAGCGGCGTTTCGGCTAACCGCGCAGGATCGCGCTGCCACGCACCAGCGGCCTGACAATCGGCGGGGCCTTTGGCATGCGGCCGCGCTCGACATGGTCCAGCGTCAGTGGCGAGGCTTCGATTGCGGCAGGTGTGTCGCGATTGCAGTGGCAGCCATCGCCGAGAAAACGCCAGGGCTTCTCGAGCCGATCCTGCCAGCGGGCAACGCCCGGCTTCCTCGAGCGAACATGCTCGAGGAATAGAAGCTTGCCGCCGGGGCGCAGCACCCGAGCCGCCTCAGCGAGGGCGGCAGCCTGATCGGGAACGGTGCAGAGAACCAGTGTGAACACCGCGGTGTCGAAGCTGGAGTCATCGAATGGCAACCTCTCCGCGGGTGCCTCGACCAACTCGCCGGTGCTTCTTGAGTTTCCCAATCTCTGCAGCAGCCGCTTCGCCATGTGGGGATCGGGCTCGACCATGACCAGCTCCGTGACCGCCGCCGGATAGAGACCGATGTTCGCCCCGGTTCCAGCCCCAATGTCGATCGTCCGCCCGCTGGCTTCCGCCAGCAGCTCGCTCCGCATTTCGCGCAGTCCGGCCTCCTCTGTTGCCTTCAGGCCGCGGTCATAAGCAGCGGCGAACAGCCGGCCCCAGGTAGCGTCATAGATCCGCCCCACGCGTGGGAACGGTACCGCCTTGGGCCTCGGAGGCACACAGGCTGCGCAGTACGCTCAGACCATGCCCCAGCAGCTCATCATGCCGTCCCCCCCACGCCGCCGGGAATCGACGCTTGCCGGAGTTGTTGTGGCAGTTGTCTCGGTAGCTCTCTGCACGGCGTTGATCTTTCCCTTGCGCAAGCTCGCTCCGGCGTCCTCGGCGGGTGTCATCTACATGCTCGGCGTCCTCGCCGTCTCCATCTACTGGGGCCTCTGGCTGGGCCTTTTCACCTCCGTTGTCAGTGCAGTCACATTCAACTTCTTCCACATTCCCCCGACCGGCACCTTCGACGTTGCCAAGGGCGAGAATTGGGTTGCCCTCGCCGTCTTTCTAATCGCGGCGGTCATGGCGAGCTCGCTTGCCGAGCAGGCCCGCGGTCGTGCCGAGGAGGCCGAGCGAAGGCGCAACGAGGCCAACAGGGCAGTCCAGGCCGCGATGGCGCTGCTACTGGACCGGGAACGACTGCAGGGGGCAACCATCGAGGCCGAGGCGCTGCGCCGAAGCGATGAGGTCAAGACCGCTCTTCTACGGGCCGTCTCACACGATCTTCGCTCGCCCCTGACGACGATCATCGCGGCAGCAGAGGCGCTTTCCTCCCAGGCCGTGGCGGATGCCGACCGCGAATCGCTTGCGGGCGCCGTATCGAGCGAGGCCATCAGACTCTCGCGACTCGTCGACAAGCTGCTCGACCTCTCGCGCCTCGAGGCGGGCCAAGCCCAGCCTCGGCCCGACTGGTGCTCGATCGAGGAGGTGGTTGCCGCCGCGATCGAGGATCTGGGCGGTCGTGGGGCCATGGTCAAGGTCTCTCTCGCCTCCGATCTCCCATTCATCCGCGCGGATGCCGCGCAGCTCGAGCGGGCGCTGGTGAACCTGCTGGAGAACGCCGTTCGCTTCTCGGCCGGTCGCGAGGCGCTGGTGCGGGCGCGGTCGCTCGGCAATCGCGTCGCCATTCGCATCGTCGACCGCGGACCGGGCATTCCACCGGGGGAGCTCAGCCACATCTTCGAGCCGTTCTACAGAGGCAGCAGGGACCAGGAGCATGAGGGCTCCGGCCTCGGCCTCGCCATTGTGCGTGGCCTGATCGAGATGAACGGCGGTACGGTCTGGGCGGAGTCCGTACCCGGCCAGGGGACGACCTTCGTCATCGAGATGCCGCTCGAACCCACCGCCGGGCTGCAATCGCAACCAGCCCGCCAGGGACAGTCATGACGGGCGACGGCCGGCCCGTGGTCCTGGTCTGCGACGACGAGCCGCAAATTCTCCGCGCTCTGAAGGTGATCATGCGCGAGGCTGGATTCGAGACGATCGGTGCGGAAACGGCTCGCGAGGCGCTGGACAGCGCGGCGGTGCGCCATCCCGATGCCGCGATCGTGGACCTCGTCCTTCCCGACGGGGATGGAATCGACGTCTGCGCGCAGCTTCGCTCCTGGAGCGAGATGCCGATCCTGGTCCTCTCCGCGGTCGGCGAAGAGGAGCAGAAGGTCAGAGCCCTCGAGGCCGGCGCGGACGATTACGTGACGAAGCCCTTCGGACCCAGGGAGCTGGTGGCGCGACTGCGCGCCGCCATGCGGCGAGTCCCAGGTGACTCCGGGGAGCCGGCGATGGAGGTCGAGGGATTGCGCATCGACCTGGCCGCACGGCTGGTCTCAAGGAACGGCGAGGAGATCCACCTCACCCCCACCGAGTTCCAGCTGCTCCGGACCCTCGTCCAGAATCGTGGCCGGTTAATGACGCACCGAGCTCTGCTGACACAGGTTTGGGGTCCCGCCTGGGCCGGCGACACGGCGACCCTGCGGACCCATGTCGCCAATCTTCGGCGCAAGATCGAAACGCCCGAGGGCCAGCGGTTGATCCGCACCGATCCGGGGGTCGGTTACCGCATCGCAATCTGAGCCGGTCTTGACAGGATCTTCACGCCGCCTACTGCATCGTTGACGCCACCTTCACGCCGACGGATCCATCATCGGGGGTTGACGCTCCGATGGCCAGGCTGAAGACACGCGGGCTTCCCAAGACGGTCGGCGTGCCGGGGCTGTTCGCCACGGCCTACGGCAACGTCGGCTCCTCCATCTACTACGCCCTGGGCCTCGTTGCGGCCCATGCGCTCGGCCTAACACCACTGGTCTTTATGTTCGCCGGGGCGCTGTTCGCGCTTACCGCCAAGACCTACGCGGAGGGGGCGGCGATGTTTCCGGAGGCCGGCGGCTCATCCTCCTTCGCTCGCCACGCCTTCAACGAGGTTGTCTCCTTCATCGCCGGCTGGGGCCTATCGCTCGACTACATCCTGACGATTGCGATCAGCGCCTTCTTCGTTCCCCACTACCTCGGCGCTTTCTTTCCGGCACTCCGTCACTCCCCCGGGGACGTGATCGGTGGAGTCGCGGTAATCGCTCTGCTCGCGCTGATCAACATCAGGGGGCTCGGCGAGTCGGCGAAGCTCAACATCGGCCTGGCGGTCCTCGACCTCTTCACCCAGGCCGCCCTCGTGGGGGTTGGCGCCGTGCTGGTGCTGCACCCGTCGACGCTGATCGACCAGATCCATCTCGGTGTCGCCCCCAGCTACTCGCAGCTGATCTTCGCGGTCTCCATTTCGATGCTGGCCTACACGGGGATCGAGACGGTGTCCAACATGGCGGAGGAGGCACACGATCCAGGCGAGCAGGTTCCCAAGGCGGTGAACCTGGTCCTGATCGCCGTGCTCGGCATCTACGCCGGGATCTCCGTCATCGCTCTCTCGGCCCTGCCGGTGACCAAAGACGCCGCAGGCCACTACGCCACCCAGTTGGGTACGACCTACAGCAACGACCCGGTTCTGGGCATCGTCTCGGCACTCGGCCTGCATGGGGCCGCCGCGACCGCCGCGCGTTACTACGTCGGCGGGCTGGCGGCGACGATCCTGCTGATCGCGACCAACGCCGGCATGATCGGCATCTCTCGACTGTCCTGGTCGCTCGCCGAGCACCGCCAGCTTCCAGGCGTATTCGCGCGACTCCACCCTCGCTACCAGACCCCGTGGTTCACGATCCTCTTCTTCGCCGCCATCGCAATCGTGCTCGTGCTCCCGGGCAACACCGACTTCCTCGGCAACCTCTACAGCTTCGGCGCCATGCTGTCTTTCACGATCGCCCACCTTTCGATCGTTGCGCTGCGCCGCCGGCAACCCGATCGATACCGTCCCTACCGGGCGCCGTGGAACGTTCGCTGGCGGGGAAGCGAAATCCCGCTCACCGCGGTGCTTGGAGCGATTGGAACCGGGGCGGCGTTTGTCTCCGTCGTGATCCTCCACCCAGAGGCACGGATCATTGGCAGCGCCTGGGTTGCGTTTGGGCTGATCGGCTACCTGTTCTACCGGCGCCACCTCGGCCTCGATCCGCGCGCCCTGAGTCGTGTCCGCCGCCCGCAGCGACCGCTCGGTTTCCTCGACGTGTCCTACAAATCGGCACTGGTTCCGATCTTTGGTGCGGACATCGATACCGATGCGATGCATCGCGCGGCCGCCGTTGTCGACCCGGACGCGTTCGTCGAGGCGATGTACGTGCTCAAGGTGCCGGCCGAGCATGAGCTGCCGGAGGGGCTTGCCGAGCAGGAGTACGAGGCTCGCTGCGCGCTCGACGTCGCTCGCCTTCAGGCCCGGGCTCGCGGGCTCAAGGTCCGAGTGAAGCTGGTCCGAACCCGCAACCCGGGCCGCGCAATCGTCGAAGAGGCGCTCGAGCGTGGATCAGATCTGATCTACATCAGCACCGAACATGCCCCCAGCGATGAGCGCCTCCTGGGGCCAACCACCCGTTACGTTCTCGCCAAACGGCCCTGCCGCGTGATAGTCGAGGGCGGCGGCGCAGAGCCAGGCCCGCCGCAGGCCACAGCCGCTGCCGCACTCACCTAGAGATTGGAGCCGTCCGGTCGCTCAGGCGGCGTTGCGCTCCGCCGGCTCGGCCTCTTGCTCCGCATCGACCGAGCGGCTGTGCGCTGCCCGCTCCTCGTAGGCGCGACGGCTGGATTGGTCGACCTCGGTGAGGATCTTGTCGACCCCCATGAAGCGCGCCACTGCCTCCCGTCCCTTGCGCGGCAGCAGGCTGGCGGCCCCGACCGTGAACTTCAGGGAGCGCGGCACGAAGACGTCGAAGCGCCGGAGCTCGAGCGCGTCGACGATCTCGTTGGCGACGTCCTCGGGCTCGACTCGCTTGACCAGACGCTGGTCGGCTACCCCTTCCATCAACGCGGTGTTGACCGGGACCGGCATCACGCAGGACATCTCGATGCCGCTGCCGCGCAGCTCCTGGCGAACCGCCTCGGAGAGCCCCACCACGGCGTGCTTGGTCGCCGAGTAGGTGGCGATCCCCGGCACGCCTGCCTTGCCCGCGGAGGAGGCGATGTTGACGATGTGGCCGGTGTTGCGCGGGCGCATCCGCTGCAACGCCATCTGGGTGCCGGCGATAACGCCGAGCAGGTTGATGTCGACCTGGCGGCGGATCGACTGCTCGCTCTCCTCGACGAACTGCGTCACCGGCATGAT
>JBAVGD010000113.1:0-35314 GCA_049684635.1 Solirubrobacterales bacterium
GAGCCGGCCTGGGCTTTGCCGCGGCCGAGGAATACCGGATGTTCCCACCGCCCGACCCCGAATCCGCCGAGGGCGCCCACGCCGCGGAGGCCGCGCGCGCCTTGCTGCCGTTGCTCGAGGAGATGCGCCCCGATGCTGTGGTCAGCGACATTCTGACTCTGGCTCCCACTCTGGCGGCAGAGGCGGCCGGTATCCCGCTTGCGACGTTGGTGCCCCACATCTATCCCATAGTCGAGCCGGGGCTGCCGTTCTTTGCCGTCGGCCTGCAACCGCCACGCACGCCACTCGGCCGGCGGGTATGGAAGGCGGGGACCCGCGCGCTCAACATCGGCCTCGAGCATGGACGGTGCGACCTCAACGTTCAGCGCGCTCGCCTGGGCCTCCCCCCGGTGGAGCGGTTCCACGGTGGGATCAGTCCGGACCTGGCCCTCGTCGCGACCTTCCCACAGCTCGAGTACCCGCGCCGCTGGCCAGCTGGCGTCGAGGTCACCGGCCCCCTCGCATTCGAGCTGCCCCATCCGGATATCGAGTTGCCCCCGGGGGATCAGCCACTCGTCCTGGTCGCTCCCAGCACGGCTCACGATTCCGAAAACCATCTCGTCCGCACAGCGCTTGCGGCGCTCGCGGACGAGCCGGTGCGCGTCGTGGCGACGACCAATCGCGTCGTGCCGCAGCGCCCGATCGAGGTCCCCGACAACGCCGTGCTGGTCGAATGGCTCAGTTACAGCCAGCTGATGCCAGCCGCCTCACTGGTTATCTCACACGGGGGTCACGGCACCGTCGTCCGCGCCCTGTCGGCCGGCACGCCGGTCCTCATCAGTCCGTTCACCGGCGACATGAGCGAGACGGCAATGCGCGTCGCCTGGGCGAAGGTCGGTCTTGCACTTCCCTGGCGCCTCTGCCGGCCCGCACCGCTGCGCTGGGCCACGCGCCGCATCCTTCGGGACGGGTCGTTTGCCGCTCGGGCCGGGAAGCTGGCGGCCTGGGCCCGCCAGCACGACGGGGCAACCCGTGCCGCTGAGCTGGTCGAGGAGTTGCCGCTCCGCGCTGGGGCCGGCGTCAACTCGTAGAATGCGCGAGGCGGTCCACGGTTCGGGCCAACGTTCCCCCGTGATGTAACGGCAGCATGACTGACTGTTAATCAGTTCGTGGTGGTTCGAATCCACCCGGGGGAGCTCTTCCGTTGCGCGGGTGGGTGGATCAGCTGCTGACGTGCTCGGTGCGAGCGATGCGCTCAACCAGGACCGCGCGCTCGCGACTGAGAGCGGCGCGGTGCTCGTAGTCCTCCTTCTCCCCCGCCATCGCGATCTCACCCTCGAGGCGTCGCTGCTCGAGAAGCAGGAAGTTGAGCTCCATCGCGTCAGCCGAAGCCGGTTCGTCGCGGGAGAGGATCACGAGTTCGGAGACCAGACCGGCCAGCTCGTCATCGTCCTGGGGAAGGTTCACAGTCTCGTCGTCGACATGCTCACGCAGCCAGGCCGCCGCGCGGGCACCGCTCGGCGAGAGATGCTGCTCGGTGAGTCGCGCGAGGTACTCCTTGCCCTCTGCCGGGAGCGCGATGCACATCGCCAGCAGCGCCCGCTCCCGGCGCTCGCGCGAGGTCAGCGCCTGGCCGGCGGGTCGTTGCCCCGTGCGTCGCGTTCCCAAGCCAGGCGCACGAAATTCAGCCGGCCCGCCTTCCGGAGGACGAGCCGCCGTCACCCTTCCCATTACCAGTGCCGGCTCGAGGTCGAGCCGCTCCGCAACCTGCCGAACGAGCTCGTCGCGACTCACACTCGCGCCCATCCCGGCCAGCACCGGGGCGACCTCGCCAAGAGCCCTGTCTCGCTCGGCCGGCGACGCCGTGTCGGTGCGATCGAGGACAAGACCAACCTGGAAGGCCGGCAGGTCAACCGCCTTCTCGACGATCTCGCCAAACCGCTCCGCTCCACCATCCTGCGCCATCATCTCGGCCGGGTCCTCGCCGGGGGGCATGGCGGCAACCAGCAGTCGCATCTTTCGCCCCGCCGCTACCCGCTGCGCCCGCAACATCGCCTCCTGCCCGGCGGAATCGGCATCGAGTGCGAGCACAACTTCGTCGACCATCCCCGACAACGCCGCGACCTGCTCCTCCGTGATCGCCGTGCCCATCACGCCGACCGCCTCCTTCAGCCCTGCCTGATGCAGAGCGAGGACATCGGTGTAGCCCTCGACCACCAGTGCACGGCCCGACTTGGCAATTGCCTCCTTGGCGAGATCGATCCCATAGAGCATCTGGCTCTTGTGGAAGAAATCGGTCTCCGCGGTATTGACGTACTTGGCCCCCTGATCCGAGCGCATCGCTCTCCCCCCGAAGCCGAGCGTGCGCCCCCGGCGGTCGCGAATCGGGAACATGATTCGCGAGCGGAACCGGTCGTACTCACCGCCGCGCCCACGCTGGACTAGTCCCACCGAACGCAGCTCCTCCGGGCTGAACCCGGCCCGCTGGCCGCGCAGCAGCACTCTGTCCCAGGCGCTCGGCGCGTAGCCGACTCTGAACGCTCGCAGCACCTCCTCCCCCAGTCCGCGCCCCTGCAGATAGTCGCGCGCCTTCTTCGCCTCAGCCGAATCCCACAGGTAGCCGGAGTAGAAGCCGGCGGTGCGTTCAAGCAGATCGCCAAGCCGCCGGCGCTGCTGCCGCCGAGCCTCCGCTTGCGGGTCCTCCTGCTCCCGCTCCAGCTCGACTCCGTAGCGATCGGCGAGCAACTCCACCGCATCGACGAAGGCGATTCCCTCCTTCTCCTCGACGAACTTGATCGCATCGCCGCCAACTCCGCAACCGAAGCAGTGGTAGAGCTTCTCCTGCGCGTCCACCGAAAAGGACGGCGTGCGCTCCTCGTGAAACGGGCAGAGGCCGACCCAGCGTGCGCCCTGGCGCCGCAGGTCCGTGTGGGCGGAGATGACCTCGACGATGTCCACCGCCTGCTTGACTCGCTCCAGGCTCTCGGTCGAGATCAAGGCCATTAGAATCGAGCCGCCTCGGGCAGGGTCAGGTCGGCGAACTTCGAGATGCAAAAGCGATCGGTCATCCCGGCGATGTAGTCGGCGACGCGCTGGCAGTCGCTTGCTCCCGGCTCGCCCGCGGGAAGCTCCTCGGGGTGCTCCATGTAGTGGTCGAAGAGACCACGCATCGTGCGGTTGACTCGGTCGCGCTCGCGCTGCGCCTCCTCTGCCAGGTAGACCCGGTCGAACATGAACTTCCTCAGGCGCAGCATCGCCTGACCCACGTCCTCGCTCTGCACGATGTCGCCGGCCTCGGCCGAACGGGCAACGATGTCGCGGACGAGCGTGTCGATCCGCCTCGACCCGCTCGGCCCCAGCAGCTCGATCTCGCCGCTGGGCAAATCCTTATGCCGCAGGATTCCGGCGCGCAGGGCGTCGTCGATGTCGTGATTGATGTAGGCGACGCGATCGACGAGCTTGACGATCCGGCCCTCCAGGGTGGCCGGCTTATCGCCGCCGGTGTGGTTGAGAATGCCATCTCGCACCTGTTCGGTCAGATTGAGGCCGCGGCCGTCGCGCTCCAGGACGTCGCAGACGCGCAGCGAATGGACGTTGTGCTTGAAGCCCCCCTGGCATCGCTCGCGCAGGGCTACGTCGAGCACCTCCTCCCCGGTGTGCCCGAAGGGCGGGTGGCCGAGGTCGTGACCCAGGCCAATCGCCTCGGTCAGGTCCTCGTTGAGACCCAGCGCCCTGGCCACGGTCCGGGCGATTCCACAGGCCTCCAGCGTGTGCGTGAGGCGAGTTCGATAGTGGTCGCCTTCGGGCGCGATGAAGACCTGCGTCTTGTGCTTGAGACGGCGGAATGCCTTTGAGTGAACGATCCGATCGCGGTCGCGCTGGAACGGCGTGCGGAGCGGGCTGTCGGCCTCCTCGACGCGGCGGTGCGCCGGATAGGAAGGCGTAGCCGATGCCGAGAGATACTCGGTCTCCCAGGCTCGGACCCTGTCCTCCAAACTCGCGCTGACCTCCACGGGCTCGATCCTAGAGGCCCCAGACGCAACCCAGCGACCCTGGCGCCAGAGGCTTCACTTTTCTTCGATTTTGCGTCAAGAGAGGCGCCTTCCGTGAGCCATTTACCTGCCCGCCCACTCTCGTCCTCGATGTATTCGAACGGCACAGGCTGTATGCACCCACGGGATTCGCGACCGGAGGGCGCTCACGCGGCCGGCCGCAACCGGACGTGAGCGTGGTACTCCAGGATCTCTCCAATCGCCCGCTCCGCCTGACGCAGGGCTCGCTCGTCTGCCGCCGGCACGTCGGCCATGGGCTTCGCTATCGCCGCGACCATGAACCGATGCGCCTCCAGCGAGAGAGGGAAAGACGCCGCCTCGCAGCTTGCGCAAACGACGCCACCGGCCGCACCCGAGAAGCCGGCGAGGTGCTCCGCCTCCCCACACCGCGCGCAGGACGCCAGTTCCGGAGCGAAACCCGCGGCGAGTGCCAGCTTGAGCCGGAAGGAAAGCGCTGTCTCAAGGTCAGCTGCTCGCCCCAGCGACGGATCGTCCAGCATCCCCAGGTAGCGGCAGAGCAAGTTGTAGGCGGGCGCGTTCGGCTCGACCGAATCGAGCAGGCGCAGCACGGCATCGCAAGCGCGAGCCCCAGCCGCCAGCGCAGCCCCCGACGCGCGCAGGCGCGGGTAACCCTCGACCGTGGCGACGCTGGTCACCGTGAGCAGCTCGCCCCGGCCTTCGTGCAACAGCAGGCTGAGTCGAAAGAACGGCTCCAGCCGGCCTCCGAAGCGGGATCGTGGGCGGCGCACGCCCTTGGCGATAGCACCGATCCGGCCATGCGACGGCGAATAGAGATGGAGGATGCGATCCGCCTCGCCGTAACGAATGCTGCGCAGGACGATCGCCTCCGTCTTCAGGGTTTTGCTGCCCACGGGGCCCTAAGTTGACCGCTGCGCCGGACGGCGGCGACGGCGCGGCCTGCGCCTCAACCTCACCTGGCAATTCGGGCAGTAATAGGTCGAGCGGCCGGCGACGACGATGCGGACGATCGTCCCGTCGCAGCGTGGGCACGGCTCACCCTCGCGGGTGTGGACCAGGAACTCGTCCTGCATCCTGCCTCGCTCGCCGCGCCCGTCGCGGTAATCGTCGATCGAGGCTCCGCCTCCGTCGATCCCCGCCTCGAGGGCGGCGACGATTGCGTCGCGCAACGCCTCATGGTGCTCGGGGCGCATCGAGCCGGCCGGCGAGAGCGGGTGCAGGCGGGCCCGGAACAGCGCCTCGTCGGCGTAGATGTTCCCGACGCCCGCAACGGTCGACTGATCCAGCAGGAAGGACTTCAGCGGCGCGGTGCGCTTGGCTGCGACGCCGGCCAGCACCTCGGCTGTGAATTCACCCGACAGCGGCTCGACTCCGAGCCGTTCGAAGCGTCGCTCGAGATCGGTGTTATCGATCAGGAACCCCTCGCCGAAACGGCGGGGATCCGTGAACCACAGCTCTCGCCCGTCCTCCAGGGCGAAGCGTGCGCGCAGGTGCCGCTCCGATGTCGAGCGCTCCCCCTCATACAACCGTCTTCCCTCTGAGGGGTCGAGCGCATCGCCGTCATCGACCAGGATCAGGTTGCCGGTCATCCGGAGGTGCATGACCAGGGTCTGGGCCTCTTCCAGCGCCAGCAGCAGGTACTTGCCACGCCGTCCCAACCCCTCGATCGTCCTTTCCGATACTGCCTGCTCCAGCTCCGCGGGCGCAACCGGGCGGCACCAGCGCTCGTCCAGCACTTCCAGCCGCTCGATCCGCTGCCCCGCGAGCTCTGGATCGAGCTGCCGGCAGACCGTCTCCACCTCCGGTAGCTCGGGCATGGTCCCTTTCTACCTGACTGCCCATACCGACCGCCGACCTCGACGTCGCCCCTGACGGCCGAACTCCGTCTTGCGAACGCAGTTCTCACCGGTATGCGGGGCAAAGTGCGTTCGCACCGCCGCAATGCTCCTCTGAGCTCAGTTGACGGCGCGGGGGTGCGCCTTGAAGTAGACGTCCTTCAGGTGCTCACCCGATAGGTGCGTGTACATCTGGGTTGTTGAGATATCGGCGTGACCGAGCATCTCCTGCACGGCGCGCAGATCGCAGCCGCCCGCAAGCAGGTGCGTCGCAAAGCTGTGGCGGAGGGTGTGAGGACTCATCCGGCCACCCAGCCCGGCCGTCCGTGCATGTCGCTGCACGATCTTGTAGAGGCCCTGACGCGTCAGGGGACCGCCGCGGAAGTTGACGAACAGCTTCGCCTCGTGACGCTCCCCGATCAGCTTTGGGCGTCCGCCACGCAGATAGACGGAGATCGCGGCAATCGCCTTGCGACCGAGCGGCACCAATCGTTCCTTGGAGCCCTTGCCGCGCGCCCGCAGAAAACCCTCATGCAGATCGAGGTCCGCCAGCTCCAGCCCGATGGTCTCCGAGGCGCGCAGTCCGCACGCGTACATCACCTCCAGCAGCGCACGGTCCCGAAGCGTCGTTGGCTCGTCTCCGCGTGGTGCCGCCAGGAGCCCCTGGATCTCGGCGTAGTTGAGGACGTGTGGCAGCTTTTTGGCCCGTCGTGGCGCACTGAGGGCCGCCGTCGGGTCGTCGCCGATCAGCTCGTCGCGGCGCAGATGCTTGTAAAAGGACCGCAGGCATGCGGTCTTTCGATGGATGGTCGAGGCGGAGCATGGAGGTCGACCGTTGCCGGTCGCCAGCTCGGCAAGAAAGTCCGCGACGTCTACCGGACCCACCGTCAGCGCGTCCATTTTCCGGGCCCCCAGGAACTCGCCGTACTGCAGCAGGTCGGTTCGGTAGGCGTTGAGGGTGTTTCGTGACAGCCCCCGCTCCAGCTCGAGGTACGAGAGGAAATCGAGGATCAGGCCCTCGAAGCGAGGGTCGACCGTGCGGCCCACCGGTACCGACTCAGGTCGCACGTTGACCGCCGTTGCCATGCGGGCCCTTTCTCCCGCCCGCATCTCATCCCTTGTGGCGCAAGGCGGCGCCCGCGGCAAGCGGCGCGGCGAAGAAGAGTGGATCCTCGTCGAGGTCGCGTCCCATGGTGCGGACGGGCAACCCGCTGGCGGCGTAGCCCTCCAGGTCCGCCGGAACCTCGCGCAATCCGTGCCGCACGCCGCACGCCGCTGCCAGCTGCGCGCTCACCGTCGCCTCTCCGGCGGGCACAACAACCTCCACCCTGCCCAGCAGCATGCTCAGCACGGTGATCGTGTGATGGCTGACGCCGCGATGGCGCTTGCGCGGGTCGGCGGCTGAAAGCCGGGGCGAGAGCAGCGTCGGCATATCGAGCGCCAAGGCGGCCTGAGAGGTGTCCAGAGCGGCGAGTCCACCGTGACCCAGCCAGGTATCGGAGCCGATGATGCCGGGACCTGGTCCCGCGAGAACCGCATCCCAGCCGAGGCTGCCGGCGGCGTCGATTGCCCCGGCGACAGAGATCGCCTCGCGCTCGCCGCCGTAGGCCGGCCCGGCCGTCACATGACCGCATAGGAGCTCCCGCTCGCGGAGCTGGATGACATCGCGGCTGAGCGAACCTGGCAGCGCCCCACCGGCCGTCTGCACGTAGCCGACCTTCAGCCCCGGCTCCGCCTGTGCCGCCGCCCACGCGGCCGGGGCAAGATGGCCATGCAGGGGCAGGACCAGGACCGGAATCGAGGACCTCGTCCCTTCCGGCACGCCTTTTGTCCCAATGTCCAGCGAGTGCAACGGGGTCTCGACCGGCTTGACGGGGTGCTGGAGCGAGCTGTAGTTGAGCTTCATCACGTGCTCTCCGCTCCCTCCACCGCCCTGCAAGCCGCGGGTCAGGTTCACGTGCACGATGTCGAACCCGCCCGAACCGAGTCCGAGGTCCACCGCCTCGACGTTGACGACGACCTCATCGTCCAACCGCATCTCCCCCAGCAGCTCCGTGTCAGCCCAGGCGGCGCGCCTTTCCCCGTCCACCTCGACCGCCAGCGGATCCACATTGACAACCACACCGCGTCGCAGCTTGAGACGGCCGCTCACCCCGCCCCCGCCCCTTCCGCTGCCTCTCGCACAATCGCTTCGCAGACGTCGAGCATGGCGTCGAGGCTGCGGGCGCTGACGCTCTCCTCAGCCGTGTGGTTCGCTGAGGTGCCGTTAGCCAGGAGCACACAGTCGACCCCACCGGCGACCAGGGCGTTGGCATCGCTTCCGCCACCGGTGGAGATGCGGTGTGGCTCGAACCCAGCTCGCCGCAGCCCGGCCTCGGCCAGCGCCAGCGAAGGCGACGAGGGGGCCACCTCGTAGCCACGAAAGAGCTCCTCGACCTTGACGTCGACATCGCAACCATGCTCGCTTGCCCCCCAGATACAGGCCTGGGTCAGGTTGCCTGCGAGCTCGGCCGCCCGTTCGGGGTCGACGGCCCGAGCCTCGGCAAGGATCCGGCAGGAACCGGGCACCACATTGCCCGACGTGCCACCGGCGATGACGCCGACATTGGCCGTACTGGATTCGTCCAGCCTTCCCAATTCCATATGGGATACCGCCGCCGCCGCGGCGGCAATCGCGCTGCTTCCGTCCTCTGGCCGAATCCCGGCGTGCGCCTCGACGCCGGCAAAATCGGCAACGACCTGCTGCTGGGTTGGCGACCTGACGATCACCTCGCCAATCGGACTCGCGTGGTCGAGCACGAAGGCGGCATCCGAGCGCAGGGCACCGGTGTCAAACGCTTTTGCACCGCGCAGGCCCTGCTCCTCGGCGACAGTCAGCAACACCTCGATCCCAACCGGCGGCGCCTTGCCGGCGTGGCGCGCAAGCATCTCCATCAACACCGCAACCGCTGCCTTGTTGTCGGCGCCAAGAATCGTCTCGGCAGCGCTGCGAAACACTCCGTCCTCGCTTACGACCTCGATCTGTCCGTCGTGGGGAACGGTGTCGATGTGAGCGCAGAACATCACCCATCGACCGCTGCTGCCGGGTAGCCGCGCGAGCAGATTCCCCGCGCCGGCGGCTGCGGTGTGCGCGGCGTCGTCCTCCTCGACCTCCACGCCCAGCGCCCTCAACTCGGCGACGAGTGAGTCCGCCACCTCGCGCTCCTCTCCGGTGGGACTGCGAATCTCGCAGAGCCGGACAAACCTTTCGTGCAGCCTCTCCACGTTGAGAAGGCTAGAGGGGCGCGGGGACTCAGGCCGAGCGGCGGATGCTGACGTCGCTCGGCTCAGCCCGTTCGGGCTCGGGCAGGTCGGCGCCGTCGGCAGGCCGCTCGCCCGCTTGGCGCGCCGCCGCGCCGACGAACTCGCGGAAGAGCGGCTCGGGGCGATTGGGCCGGGAGTTGAACTCAGGATGGAATTGGGAAGCGACGAAGAAAGGGTGATCGGGCAGCTCGATCATCTCGACCAGCCGCTCGTCCGGCGATGTGCCGCCACATATGAGGCCCTCGTCTTCGAGCCGCCGCCGCAGCTGGATGTTGACCTCGTAGCGATGCCGGTGACGCTTGTAGATGACCGCCTCGCCGTAGATCTCGCGTGCGCGGGTCCCCTCGTGCAGCTTCACCGGGTCGGCGCCAAGCCGCATCGTGCCGCCCATCGCGGAGACCTCCTTCTGCTCGGGCAGCAGATCGACCACCGGGAAAGGCGTCTCCGGATCGAACTCGGCCGAGTTTGCGCCATCCATGCCGGCGACCGTGCGGGCGAACTCCACCACGGCGATCTGCATCCCAAGGCAGATACCCAGGTAGGGAATCGAGCGTTCGCGCGCGATCCGCGCCGCCGCGACCTTCCCCTCGATGCCTCGCTCACCGAAACCACCGGGGATGAGCACGCCATCGGCACCCTCCAGCCGCTCCGGGTCGAACTTCTCCGAGTCGACCAGCTCGACCTCGACCTCGACGCCATGGTGGAAGCCGCCGTGCTCGAGCGCCTCGATCACCGACTTGTAGGCGTCGGCGAGCTGCACGTACTTGCCGACCAACGCGATCCGCACCTTGCCGGAGGCGGCATCGGCGCGGCGAATCATCGCCTCCCACTCGCTCAGATCAGAGGACCCAGCCTCCATCCCGAAGTGGTCGAGCACCAGATCGTCGACGCCCTCCGCCCGGAAGACCAGCGGCACCTTGTAGATGTTGTCCACGTCGTGCGCGGAGATGACCGCATCGACCGGCAGGCTGGCGAAGAGGGCGATCTTGCTGCGGATCTCCCGGTCGAGCCGACCCTCGGAGCGGCAGACGAGGGCGTGCGGCTGGATGCCGATGCGGCGCAGCTCGTTGACCGAGTGCTGGGTTGGCTTCGTCTTCAGTTCCCCGGCATGCCCCACGTACGGGACGAGGGTCAGATGGACGAACATGCTGCGCTTCGGCCCGAGGTCGGTGTAGAGCTGGCGGATCGCCTCGAGGAACGGCAGCGACTCGATGTCCCCCACCGTGCCGCCGATCTCGGTGATGACGAAGTCCACCGCCTGCGACTCGGCGACGATCAGGATCCGGTTCTTAATCTCGTCGGTGATGTGGGGAATCACCTGCACCGTGGCGCCGAGGTAGTCGCCACGGCGCTCACGATTGATCACGGTGTTGTAGACGGCGCCGGCGGTGACGTTCGAGGCGCGCGAGGTGTTTTCGTCGGTGAAGCGCTCGTAGTGGCCGAGGTCGAGGTCGGTCTCGGCGCCGTCCTCGGTTACGAAGACCTCGCCGTGCTGGAAAGGGCTCATCGTGCCCGGGTCGACGTTGATGTAGGGATCGAACTTCTGCAGCTGCACCCGATAACCATGGGCGACCAGGAGGCGCCCGATCGAGGCCGCGGCAATTCCCTTGCCGAGCGCCGAAACCACTCCGCCGGTTACGAAGATGAACCGCGTATCGCCTTTGCCTGGCTGAGTCATGCGAGGCGAACCGCCGCACGCGTCACAGCCTGATCCTTCACGAGCGGGAGTCGGTCGAGCCGTTTCCTCATCTGCCGAGCGAGTCTAGCCAGCGCAGTGGCGGAACGCCTTCGATTGACTTGGAGATCGAGCGAAGCTCGCCGTAGATGGTCACGATGGCGACCACAACGAGCGCGATCAGACGCCCATTCCCGCCAAGGTTGGTCAGCAGCCAGACCCCACCGATTGCCCCGACCAGGTTCGAGCCGGTATCGCCGAGCATCGCTCGCTCGCGCAGCGTGAACCACATCCCAATCAGCACCGGTCCGGTAAACACGCCCAGCAACTCAAGCGGCTCAATCGTCCATCTGCCCACGCAAAGACCCGCGCCGAGCAGGATCAGCCCCTTCTCCGCGCGTCCCGGCCGTAGGTCCAGCAGGTTGAAGAGGTTGGTGGCAAGAATCAGCAACGCGACATCGGCCAGGTAGCGCCACGATTCGAGCCCGCGACCGGAAACGACATAGGCGGCCAGCGCGAGCGCGCCAATCGCCTTGATAGAACCGGTCGAAAGCGTTCCCCGCCGCAGCGCTCGCGCGTGGCCTCGCCAGCCGCGTGGCGAGTTCTCCGCACCTCCCCGCCCCAGGGAATCGTCGAGAAAACCCAGAAAGGCGACGCCGATCAGGTAGGGCATCCAGCGCCGCAGGTCGGGATCCAGCAGTTCCAGGCCGGCGCGATCGTCGAGGAAGGCGAGCGGGGCAAGCGCGACCAGCGCTGCCGTCGCAAGCACCGCCCCGAGAGGAAACGCAACCAGGACACCGCGATAGTTCTCACGCATAAACCCGGCATCGAGAAGCCCGCGCACGCCGGCCGGCACGACAAACAGCGCCAGAGCGATTGCGGTGGGAAAGGCAATCCAGGTCATCAGTGGTGCGGCGTCAGGAGATCCGGCAGGAGGCGATCGGCGGAACCCTTGACCCCAAAGCTTCCCTCGGCGCCAAGCAGCGCGAACACAGTTGCCAGCCGCCCGGCGACCAGATCGACGTCGTCGACGCTGGAGAGGTCGTTGGCCTGGAAGAACGACACCGACGAGGGTTCCGCCGTCGAGCTCTCCACCCCGACGGCAGGGGTGTGCGTTGCGGTCATCCCGTTCATCACCGCCGCCTCCAGCCTGCCCGCAACCCCGCGCTGAACCGGTCCCAGATCCTGGGGCTGGTCGCGAACCACGATGACCCCGTCCAATCCCCCGAAGTTGCCGCTGGCGCGCGAGAAGAGATGGCTGCGAACTCGCTCCACCAGGGTGCCGCCGCGCACCAGTTGCCGGCCGATCCCGACGCCGAGGGCAGTCTGCGCTTCGGGATTTGTCAGTAGATCGCCGAAGCGCGTCTTCGAGAGGTCGCCGGCGAGGGCATGCAGGTCAACCGGCTCACGCACCACCCCAACCCCCACCAGCCTCGCTCCGGTCTGCGCAAGCGCCGCCTCGAGCGAACTGGAGACATCGCCCGGCAAGCCGCCTAAGGCGACCAGACCGATCCGCCTCCCGTGCAGGCGCCCGCGGACTAGAACCGGATAGACCCGCGTGGCGAATTCGTTGGCACGCCCCAGTTCGCCACCCAGGTGGTCCGCCCGTTCGCGGGCGTCCCGCAGGTTGCCGGTGAGGCTCCGCTCCAGGTTCTTTCGCGTACTCGTCAGCGCGTCGCCGCCGAACTCGGCCCCGATCAGAATCCCGATCGCCAGGGCGAGGAAGACCGCAATCAGCGATGTCGCGTGGTAGCGCGCGCTGTAACCCATTCGGCGGGGAAGGCTAGTGACCTAAGTCAGAATTTCGCGGCCGCCGCTACGCGCCGAGCCAGATCTTGATCTTCAGCCAGACCAGCTGGGCCAGATCGCTGAGCGCCGGGGAGGTGGCGACGACGATCGTCAGAAGAACGAGGAAGACGGCGAGGAAGAGAACGACCGGGCCAAAGCTGGCGCCCGGGTTGTAAAGGCGACTGACCCCCTTTGCGTCGACAAGCCGCTCGCCGATTCGCAGGCGAGTCAGGAAGGTCGAAGACATGCCGCCACGGTTGCGGTCGAGGAACTCGATGAGGTTGAAGTGCGCTCCGACGCTCACGATCAGGTCGGCCCCCTTCTCGTATGCCATCAACATCGCGACGTCCTCGCTGGTTCCGGCCGACGGCACGAGCGTGTGGGGCACGCCCATCGCCAGCAGCCGCTCGCGGCCGGGAGCGCGTCCATCCGGGTAGGCATGAACGATCAGCTCGGCTCCGCAGCGCAGCGCGGCATCGCTCGCCGAGTCCATGTCGCCGAGGATCACATCTGGCTTCAGGCCCGCCTCCAGCACGCCATCCGCACCACCGTCAACCGCTACGACAACAGGCCGCACATCGCGGATATAGGGACGAAGCGCCTTCAGGTCGTGGAGATGGCGATCGCCGCGAACGACGATCAGGACGTGGCGATCGCGGAACGACGTCTTGATCGGCGGGAACTCGATGCTGCCCGTGAGCAGATCGGTCTCCTGGCGGACATGGGCAACGGTGTTCTCGACGAACTCGGCCAGGGCCTCGTTGATGCGCTCGCGCTGCCGCTCGAGGCGGAGCTCGAGCTCCGCCACACCGAGAACGTGACCATGCAGGGCCTCCCCACCCGGGAGCCTCACCGTGCCGTCAGCGACCGCGACGAGGTCGCCGTCGTGAAGCAACTCAAAGGGATCGGCTTCGGCAATGTCGATCAACGTGATTCCGGTGCGGGAAAGGAGCAGTGGCCCGGTATTGGGGTAGCGACCATCCGAGGACGAGGACGCGTTCAACACAACCCTGACCCCTGTCGCGATCAGTTCCTCGGCGGCGATCCGGTCGATGTTGGCGTGATCGAGGACCGCGATGTCGCCCGGTCTCAAGTGCTTCACAAGCTCCTTGGTGCGGCGCCCCAGCCGTGCCGTGCCGTGCACCTCCCTCGTGGTGGGCAGGCCGTTTCGACGCGACAGCAACCCGGAGAAGCGACGACGACTGGCGATAGCCACTCGCGGAGATTAGGCGACTGCGGGATTTTCCGCCGCTGATTCGAGGTACAGCTTGGCCGGCGACGCCTCGGCCACCGTGGCGACAACCGTCAAGCCGCCGCGAGAAGCTCCCGAGCGTGACGGGTAGCCGCCTCGTCGGAGCTCTCTCCGCCGAGCATGCGCCGGATCTCCGCAACGACCTCCTCCCCGTCGAGACGCTGCACCGTTGCCGTCGCCCGCTCACCGGCGATGTCCTTCTCGAGGCGGAAATGAGTCGTCGCCAGGGAGGCAACCTGAGGTAGGTGGGTTATGCAGATCACCTGGCGCCCCTCGCCCAGAGCCCGCAGGCGCTCGCCGACCACCCTGGCGGTGTTGCCGCCAATCCCGGCATCGATCTCGTCGAACACGAGGGTCGGGGCACCGGCGCCCGCTCCAAGGCCGGTCAGCGCCAGCATCACTCGCGACATCTCCCCTCCCGAAGCCGCGTCGCGGAGGGGCGCCGGCTCGATTCCGGGGTTTGGCGACAGCCGCAACTCGACCGTCTCGCAGCCGTTCGGGGCGAAGCCCTCTGGGTGGGGCTCCAGCAGGGCCGTAAGCGTCGCACCGGGCATCGCAAGCTGCTGCAACTCCTCCCCGATTCTCTTTTCCAGCGATGGGACGGCCACGGCCCGCCCCTTGCTCAGGCTCTTTCCGCGCTTCTCGCGTTGTGCCTGGACCTCCGCCAAAACCGCTTCGACTTCGGCCCAGTGCTCCTCCGCGTTCTCCAGGCGCGCGATCTCGGTCCGGCAGCGCTCGGCGTGAGCGAGAACCGACTCGATGCTGCCACCGTGCTTGCGCTTGAGCCGATCGACCGCGTCGAGTCGCTCTTCGACCGCGCCGAGGCGCTCCGGATCGGCGTCGATTCCCTCCAGGTAATTCCGCAGCTCGCCGGCGACATCGCGCAGCTCCACAGCAACCGTGCTGACCCGCTCTGAGATCCGATCCAGGTTTGCATCGATGCCGGCGACGCCCTGCAAGAACATCTCGGCCTCGGCCAGGGCGCCTGCCGCACCGCCACCGTCCTCATCGCGACCGACCGCACCTGCGTGCGCGCCGGCCGCCGCTTCGCGCAGACCCTCCGCGTGTCGCAGCCGCTCCCGCTCGGCCGAGAGCTCTGCCTCCTCGGCGGCGTCGGGCCCAACCTCGTCGATCTCCTCCAGCTCATAGCGATAGAGATCGAGATCTCGCTCCCGCGAGCCGTCGCGCTCGCGCAGCTCCGCCAGCTCGCCTTCCAGTCGCACACACTCGCGGTGCGCCTCGCGGTAGCGCTGTCGCAGGTCGAGATGCTTTGGCCCGGCATACCCGTCGAGGACCTCGGCCTGCGTGGAGCTGATTGCCAGCTTGCGGTGCTCATGCTGCCCGTAGAAGGCAGCGAGACGACCACCGAGCAACTTCAGGTCCGCGGCAGCCGCGGCGCGCCCCGCCACGAAGGCGCCCGTCCTCCCCGAGGCCGAGACACGACGCCCCAGAACGATCTCCTCGGCTTCGGCAGGAAGACGCTCGGCGAGCTCCGCCATCTCAGGTTCCTCCAGCAGGCCCGGCGGGATGTCGAAGACGCCCTCGACCCAGGCCTCCTCGGCACCAGGCCGGACGATTTGAGGTCGCGCCTTGCCGCCCATCAGCAGATCCAGCGAATGAGCCAGCACCGTCTTTCCGGCCCCGGTCTCACCGGTGATCGCGTTCAACCCTTCCCCGAGCCGCAGCTCCGCTCGCTCGATCAGCAGCAGGTTCTCTATCCGCAGCTCGCGCAGCACGTGCTCTGTCTAGCAATGAGAGCGGACCGACTCTCCCCTACCGACCAGACGCCGATTCTCGAGGCGCGCGCAGCGCACGCGTTGGAGCTCTATGCGGCGGCGGGCTCAGCGACGGCAGCGGTCTGCGGGACGAAATCGCGCGTGCGAACAAGGCTGAAACCGAGGACGGCGGCGATAAAGCAGATGATCGAAGCGATCAGCAGGATCTCGTTGAAGCCGCTGACAAACGCCACCTTGGCCGCGTGGACGATTTCCGCCCGCCGCCCCGGTGGAGCGGCGACCGCAGCCGCCCGGGAGCCGCCGGAGGCGATCGCCTCGGCTAGGCCTCTGGGGGCATTGGGCAGAAGCGCAGCCAACTTCGAATCCACACGGGACTGGAAGACCGCTCCGAGTCCGGCAACCCCCGTCGCTATTCCAACCTGGCGGAAGGTGGTGTTGATCCCCGAGCCCATCCCCGCTTTCTCGATCGGGACCACGGCGATCGCCGCCTGGCCGATGCCGGGGTTGGCGATCCCGATTCCGGCCCCCGCGATGAGGAAGCCGGGTAGCAGTACGGAGAGCGGCGAGTCAGTGCGGATGCCGTGCATCAGCAGCAGGCCGAGGCCCACTGCCGCGAGGCCGACGCCAAGCAACACGCGGATCGGGATGCGATTGGAGAGGGCGCTCGCGATCGGCGCGGCGACGAAGGAGAGGACGCTCAGCGGCAGGAAGCGCAAGCCGGTTTCAAGCGGCGAGAGGCCCGCGACGCCCTGCATGTAGAAGCTCAGGTAGAGGAACATCGAGAACATCCCAGCCGAAAGGCCGAAGGCGACAGCTGAAACGCCGTTGAAGGCCGGCTTGCGGAATAGGGACAGATCGAGCATCGGGTGACTGCTGCGGCTCTCGATCACGACGAAGGTCGCGAACAGCGCCGCCGAGCCGGCCAGCGAACCGACGATCACCCCGCTGCTCCAGCCGTCGGGGTTACCTCGAATCAAGCTGAAGATCAGCAGGAAGAGAGCCACCGAGAAGCTGGCCAGCCCCGGCAGGTCGACCCGCGCCGGGTCCTGCGCGGCGACGTTAGCGAGCCGGATCTCGGTCAAAGCGATCGCAAGCGCGCCAATCGGAAGGTTGACGAAGAAAATCCATTCCCAGCCAAGGTGCTCGGTGATCAGCCCACCGACCAGCGGCCCGATCGCGACGGCGCCACCGATCGTGGCGCCCCAGACGCCAAACGCCGTCGCCCGGTCTTTGCCATGGAACTCCTGGCCGATCAGCGCCAGCGAGGTCGCGAACATCGCTGCGCCGCCGACCCCCTGCAGTCCCCGGGCGAGGTTGAGCAGGGTCGGATCGCCCGCCATCCCGCAGAGGAACGAGGCGAACGTGAAGATCCCAAGCCCGATCGAGAAGACGCGCCGCCTGCCCAACCGGTCGCCCAGGGATCCCGCCGTGAGCAGGAAGGCGGCGAGGGTCAGCGAGTAGGCGTCGACCACCCATTGCAGGCTCGACAGGCTGGCATTGAGGTCGCGCTGGATATCGGGAAGGGCGACGTTGACGACCGTGATGTCCAGCAGCAGCATGAACGTCGCGATCGAGACCAGGACGAGGGTCCACCACTTTCGCTCCATGCACGCACAGGCTAGAGAGGTGGGACTCTCGGCCGGCGCCTTCCGGCGTCTGGAGACCCGACTCGCCCCTCTCGCCGGCACGCGAAGCCAGGCGGCATTAAGGACAGGACCTAAACCGCGAGGTGGCCGAACTTCTCGCGAATTCGCTGGTAGAAACTCGTGCCGGGCAGCTGGGCCAGCAGGCCAACGCCATCTGCGAAACGAACTTCGAGCTCAGCCCCGGGGGCCAGGGCGCCGGCATGGTCGCCATCGACGGCAATGTCGACCGGCTCCCTCGCAACCGCGTTGCCGATGTGTAGAACATCACCCGGCGCCACGACAAGAGCCCGTGCGGTAAGTGAGTGTGGCGCTATGTAGCTGACCACGTAGCCCTTCACGCCCCAGGCGAGGATCGGTCCCTGGTTGGCGAGGTTGTAGCCGGTCGAGCCGGCAGGCGTGGCGGCGACCAGGCCGTCACAGCGGACATGGCCGACCTCCTCACCGGCGATCCGGTAGCTCAGCTCGGCCACGCGGTCAAGGGGGCGCCTGATCACGCTGATGTCATTGAGCCCCACCAGCTCATTCCCCTCCACCTCGATCTCGAGACCAGGGAGGTCAACCGGCTCTGTCTCCCCGGCAAATGCCCGCCGGATGCCCTCCTCGGCGTTGTTGCGCTCAACCGCCGCGAGGAACCCCACGGTGCCGAAGTTGACACCGAAGACCGCAACGCCGCTGCGCGCGAAGTGGCGAAGCGCGTAAAGAATCGAACCATCGCCACCAAGCACTATGCAGAGGTCAACCTGGCGTGGAAGTGGATCAGCAGCCTCGATTGCACTCGCTGCATCGCCGTGCTTGCCAATCTCATCTGAGCTTGCGACAAGTCGCCACCCAGCCTCCTCCGCGCCGGCAACCACCAGTTTCACGGCGTCCGTTGCGGCCGGCGGGTGAGAGTGGGTGATTAGGGCGGCGACGCGAGTGCTCACGGCTCCACCTCGCGGATCGCGGCCTCGAGATCGCTGACCGGCTCTCCCCCACCCCCGCACCAGACAAAGGTCTCGCGGTTTCCCTTCGGTCCAGGCAGCCCCGAAGACGCAAAACCACGAATTGGAAGACCCAGGTCCTGGGCCGACAGTGCGACACGAAGGATCGCCTCGCGGCGGTCGGCCGCGTCGTGAACGACGCCCTTTACGACCCGCTCGCGGCCGAGCTCGAATTGCGGCTTGACCATGGCCAGCACTTCACCGCCTGGGGCAAGGCAGCGAGAGACCGCCGGAAGCACCTTGGCAAGCGAGATGAACGAAACATCCACCGTGGCGAGCTGAGCCGCAAACGGAAGATGCGAAGGCGTCAGCTCGCGGGCGTTGAGTCGCTCCATGATCGTGACGCGCCGATCCCCGCGAAGTCGCAGGTCGATCTGACCGTATCCGACGTCGACTGCCGCGACATGCGCAGCACCGCGCTGCAGCAGGCAGTCCGTGAAGCCGCCGGTCGAGGCACCCACATCGAGGCAGTCGAGCCCGGCGACATCGATGTCAAGGGCATCAAGTGCGTTCTCCAGCTTGATCCCCCCTCGTGAGACGAAGCGCCGGGCGACCGCAACGACAAGAGCAGCATCTGCCTCGACGAGTTGACTGGGGCGCAACGCCACGGGGCCATCCTCGCCGACGCGAACCTCGCCGGCGCGTACCGCACCTGCTGCGGCCGAGCGGGACGGGAAAAAGCCGCGCTCGGCGAGAACTGCGTCTATCCGCACCTTCGCCACGGCTCCAACCGTATCGCCGGGAAAGGAAATCCTTGCCTGATGTTTAGGCGGTCATTAGAACTGGGTACCAGAATTGCTTCGACTGGGGCAAAGCCGCTTGGGCGGCGGCCTCTGTGACCCGACTCACACATTCATCGCACGTATGTTCGTACGATAACCGAGGATTCGTAAGAGGCACCGACGAAAGGTCGATTCAAAAGAACTTCTTGGCAGGGCCCGGTACCGCCCATATGGCGCTCCCAAGCGCCCGCGGCACATCAAGGGCCCACCTACCTCCCACCGATCCACATATATAGAGATACATATATCTCTCCTCCCTGTAGTAACCCCAGAAACGCCTCGCCTCCCCGGCGGGGCGTTTTCTGTTGGGCAGGGCCCTAACAAGCCAAATACGGCCGCAATAGCCTGAGCGAAGACACCAATCCAGACCCACTTCGGGGCAGGCCCGTCGTCGGTGAGGTGGAGGGAAACACCCTCCCGCGGCGACTCGAACAGCTCGTCCAGGGCTCGACTTCCGCCGCGTAAGCGACATACATCGGCTCGCCCCCTGGGGAGGTTATGACGGCAATTACCGTTACGTCATTGTCCGTATCGTCATTTCGTGTTAGGTTTGCGCGGTGAGCGCCCCGACATCTACGACGGGCGGTGCCAAGCAGGCGGCCGCAGGGAAGAAAAGCGTCCAGCGCGCGGCAAAGAACGGGGCGGCCTCCGCTGACATGACCATCGAGCAGCTTTCGGCTCGCTCTGGCTTCACCGTCCGGAACATCCGCTCCCATGGCACACGCGGGCTGCTGCAACCTCCGGAGGTCCGTGACCGGATCGGCTACTACGGATCCGAGCATCTCAACCGGCTGAGGTTGATCCAGGATCTACAGGGCGAGGGATTCAACCTGAACGGGATCAAGCGCCTGCTCGAGCAACGGCTCGGCCCCGCCGAGCAGCTGCTCTCCTTCAAGCGCGATCTGGAGTCCTTCGGCAGCGAGGAGCAGCCGCAGACTTTTACGCGCAACGAACTCTTGGCGCGCTTCGGCGAGGAGAGCGACACCGCCATCAAGCAGGCTGTGAAGTCGGGTGCGCTTGTGTTCGTCGACGAGGACCGCTACGAGGCGCCTGTCCCATCGCTTCTGGATGCCGCCGAGGCGGTTGTCGGCCAGGGCGTCACCCTCGCTCACACACTTGTCGTATTCACCAAGGTGCAGAGCCGCTGCCGGTCGGTGGCCCATGAGTTCGTGAGGCTGTTCCTCGAGGATGTCTGGAAGCCGTTCGAGGAGGACGGCTACCCAGAGGACCGCTGGCCCGAGGTTCGCGAGGCGCTGAATCGCCTTCGGCCGCTCTCGTCACAGGCACTGCTGGCCATCTACGAAATGACGATGGCCGATGAGGTCGACTCCGCGTTCGGGAAGCAACTCGAGCGTCTATCCAAGCGCAAGAGCTAAGGGAATATGGACATGCCAGTGAGACCAGCCGCCACAGCCACCAAGCCCGGAGACACCTCCACCGATCTGATCGCGGACGCGATAAACGGTCATGGAGACAACTCAGAGGAGATCTTGCAGCAGTGGCTGGAGCTGGCCAGGACCGGCGGGCGGACCGCGACGGGCACCGTGCGCAAGTTCGCCGACACGATCGACAGGCTCGTCCCGATGGACGGTGTCGGGCTTCCCAAGCGGCGGGAGCTGATGAGCGCCGCCCTGGAGATGACGGAGCGCCTGGTCCAGTCCGAGTACGACCTTGTACGCAGCCTCGTGCAGAGCGCTGTGTTCGTCAACGTTGGCGTCGACGTCGATGTGGATGTCGACGTAGCGTCGCAAGCACCAACGGCCTAGGCCCAAACCGAAAAGGAGTGGTGAGATGCCAACCACCAAAACCCCGTCCACGAAGGCTTCCGAGGAACCGGCGGTCAAGAGCACCAAGACCGACAAGGGCGCGCTGGACAGAACCGCCAAGTTCTCTGAGCAGGTCCTCGACCAGGTCGAGACCGGACAGCGCAGCGCGATCGACGCCGTGCGCAGGTTCCTCGGGTCCGTCGACCAGGCGCTACCGCTAGCCGGCGACAGCCCCTCCAAGCCGCATGACGTCATCGACTCGGCCCTCGAGATGTCCGACCGGCTCGTGCAGACCCAGCACGACTTCCTTCGCGGCGTCGTGCGGGCGACACGCTGAGCGGCTCGAATGGCAAGAGGTAAACCCTCGCCTGAGTCGAGGCTCGGAGTGAGCCCGTGGCCTCACGGCTGAGCTCAGGCCGTGATGCGGTCGACCGGCTCATCGGTCTGCCCGGTGCGCTGGTCGACTCGCTGCGAATCCTTCCGGAAATCGGGCGCCATACGGCCACACTGCACGAGATCACCGCACTGCTCAAGCGCATCGCAAGCGACACGGAAGCTCTGCCCCCGGTACGGGACAACATGGCCCTCGTTGCCGAGGCGACCAGCGTTCTCGGCACGATGGATGCCAAGATCGCAACCATCGAAGAGGCCATGCCGGTGCTCGTCGAGGTCCAACGGCACCTGAACCAGCTGCCGGACACGATTGGCGGGCTCGACGACAAGATCAGCCGCCTCAGCACCCTGCTGGAGCAGATGCTCACAGCCCTCGACGGACTCGCGGACAACGTCGAGGCGCTCCGCTCGGGAATGGGCCCGCTGAGCCGCCTTGCCAGTCGGGTGCCCGGCCAGAGGAAGGACGAGCAGCCTCAGAACTGAGCCGTCCCTCGTACCGGCTCCCACAGGTCCCAGACGCGGTTTGCGCGCGCAGATGCCCGAGCCAAGTGGGACTTCGACAGGATCCTTCCGGGCCATGGCGAGATCGTCGAATCGGGGGCGAGAGAGAGGTTCCGGCGGGACTTCGAGTGGCTTCTGCGCTGACTGCCGGCGCGATTAGGCTGGCCGGGCCTTGCGCAACACCACGCCAGCAGAGGTGGAGTCCCGCTCCTGGCCGCGCCGTCACCGGCGCTGGCTGGTAATCGCCGCGATCGTTCTCGTCGCCGTCGTTGGCGTCGTTGCCGCCTTGAGTTGGCACTTCTCATCCGCGGTGCTCGTCCCCGATCACTCAGCTTGGTCCCCGAAAGCAGGGGTCGAGGGCCTCTCCCCCGGCCGGATCGTGCTGTCGCGATCCGAAGACACGGAGCGTCCCGGCGTGTACGGGCTCGAATGGCCGGGCGGGCACGCGATTGCCGGTGCCATCGTCGGCAAGGACGACGAGACGGTGACCCGCCGGCTGCGGGCGGTGCGCGGCTATCTCGCCGCCGGCATGGACGTTGGTATCGAACCGGACGTCTACACCGGCGATCCCGCCCAGTCGCTGGGCCTCCCGTTTACCAATGTGAGCGTCCCCGATGAACTCGGCCCGATGCCGGCGTGGTCGATCTCCGGGCGCGCAGACACCTGGGCGATCCTCGTGCATGGCATCAACGGGACTCCCCAGGTCGGCCTGCGCCAGGTCCCGACGCTGCATCGCGCTCGCCTGCCGATCATGTTGATCACCTACCGCGAGGACCTCGGCGCCCCGCCAAGTCCCGACGGCTTCCATCACATGGGTCTCACCGAGTGGCGCGACCTGGCCGCCGCGGCGCGGTACGCGCTCGCCCACGGGGCACAGAGGCTCCTCCTTGTCGGCTACTCGATGGGCGGCGCGATCGTGGCGCAGTTCATGGAGCGCTCGCCGCTGGCGGATCGGGTCGTGGGTCTCATCCTCGACGCCCCCGCCCTCGATTGGAAGGCGATCCTCTCCTTCAACGCCACCGAGATGGGCCTGCCGTCGTTCACCGCCGCCCCAGTCGAGTGGGCGATCGGAGCCCGGATCGACGCGGATTGGGAAAGCCTCGACGCCATCCAGCACCCGGAGGACTTTCACCTACCCATCCTGCTCTTCCACGGCACCGCGGACAAGGTTGTGCCGATCTCCACCAGCGACTCCTTCGCCGCGGAGCTGCCCGGCTGGGTCACCTACTACCGCGTGCCGGGGGCCGGCCACGTCGAGTCCTGGAATGTCGATCCGAAGCTCTACGAAAAGCGGCTCGCCGCCTTTCTCGCCCGAATCGGCGTCGCGGTGCCGTCTCTTTAGGAAGGCAAGGAATTGCCGCCTGCGTGATCGGCGGGCGGTGTGGCCAGCTTCATCTGGTCGGGCTGAATCTCTTGCTGACGACCGGCGACATCAAGGCTGGCTAGGAAGCCATCGACCTCCCCGCTCTTGATCGGATGACCCAGTGGATCATCGCCAAGGCGCTCGCACAGCGAATGCGCGTTGCGCCAAGCGGGCAACACGTCGCAGAGGTCTCGCGCCGGCCTTTCGAGCAGGGCCCATAAGCCTTCGCTGGCCAGATTCCTTTCGGGGGGCACCGGACAGAAGACGGGGCGACCCTGCGATGTGGCAAAGCGGACCGTGTGCATGGTTCCGCTCTTGATCCCGCACTGGGTGACGAGCGCAGCCGTCGCAAGTCCGCTTTGCAGGCGGTTGCGAGCAACGAGATTGGCCGGCCGAGGCTCGGCGCCGTACGGCTGCTCGCTGATCAGCGCACCCCCGGCTTCGACGATCTGCTCGGCAAGCCCCGCGTTCTCGGCTGGATAGATGCGGTCTAATCCGCCACCCATCACGGCGACGGTGGATGTCCCGACCTCGAGCGCCGTTTGATGTGCCAGCGTGTCAATCCCCTTCGCGAGCCCGCTGACGACGCCCCATCCCGCTTTGCCAAGGGCCTGAGTCAGCTCGACCGTGACTGATCTGCCGAACCGGGTCGGCTCGCGAGTGCCGACCACCGCGATCAGCGTCGACTCGGCCAAGACGCTGACGTCACCGCGAACAAAGAGGACAGCCGGCGGATCGGGGATCTCTCGCAGGCGATCTGGGTAGCGCTCGTCAAAGAAGGTCAGAACTGCGACTCCGTCGCTCTCGTGGTCAGCGACCTGCCGCCGTGCTCGCTCAATCGCGGCGCCCAGGCGCTCGTCGCTGAGCACATCGGCTTGCCGATCCGGCCAGCCAGCACCGAGAGCTGCCTTGAGCGCCATCTTCGGCCCGATGCGCGGCAGCGACTGCAGGGCAAGAAGGCCGGCCGCTGAGCGAATTTCACTCACCTTCAGCGACACGAACGGGGATCGGGGTTGTCTGGCTTCAGGGCCAAGGTGATACGGAAGGCAACCCGCGGGCGAATTCCGTGCATCCAAGTGGAGACTAGGCGCCGGTGAAGACAGCCGAATCGTCGGCAGGACACATGAAACATCCTCATAGCCCCAAGACGCGACGAGCTTCAACTTCGATCCGCTCAACCAAGCTCAGCGCAAGACGAGGCCCGGGGGGCGACGTCCAACCCGCGCCTCGCCGATGCGGCGATTGACCTTCATGTCGTCCGGATAAGCCGGTTTGGACATCGGGCCATTGCCGTGGGGATCACTGGCGTCGACGATGTGAGCCATGTCCGAGGCCGGCGCTGTAACTCGTCCTGCAACTCCCAGCGATGCCGAGGCGATCTGCGCGATCTACAACGCGGCAATCGCAGAACGCGAATCGACGTTCGAGACGGTGTCCCGCACCGCGAATGATTTCCTTGCACGGATCGAGGCCGAGCGATTTCCGCTTCTGGCAGCTGCCCGCGGCGCGGCCGTGCTCGGCTGGGCAGGGCTTAGCCCTTACAGCGATCGACCCTGTTACGGCGGGATTGCGGAGTGCAGCGTGTACGTGGACCCGCAGGCTCGGGGACGCGGGGTCGGCACGATGCTCGTCGAAGCACTGGCAGCCGAGGCCGAGGCTCACGGCTTCCACAAGCTGCTCGGCAAGCTCTTCACCGACAACATCGCCAGTACTCGACTCTGCGAGCGATGCGACTTCACTCCGGTGGGCGTCCATCGACGGCACGGTCAACTCGACGGCAGCTGGCGAGACGTCCTGGTCGTGGAGCGGCTGCTGCGGCTCCACACTGTGGCGGAGTCGCAATGAACTTCGTCGCCGACGCTTCGCCACGAGGCGGTTACGGGCGACTGGGCAGTCTTGCATTCGGGCTGAGCTGGCTAAGGTCAATGCCGGATGGACGAGTGGAACCTGCGCACCGCAACCAGTGGCGATATCCGGTCGGTTCTTGCCCTCTGGCAGGTCGCTGACAGCCTGCCCACCGCGACCGATTCGGTGAAAGCCCTCGAGCACCTGCTGAAGCTAGACGCAGAGGCGCTCCTGATCGCCGAGCTCGACAGCAAGGTCATTGGCTCGCTGATCGCTGCCTGGGATGGCTGGCGCGGCAGCTTCTATCGGCTGGCCGTGCATCCGGCCTGGAGGCGGCGAGGCGTCGCCAGCTCCCTCGTCGATGCGGGCGAAGAGCGACTGCGTGCTCTCGGCGCCGTTCGGCTGACCGCGATCGTGGCCACAGACGAGCATGCGGCTATGGGGATCTGGCGGGCCGCCGGGTTTGAACTTCAGGCCAACAGGAGCAGGTTTGTTCGCTTGACTCCGGAGCAGTCGGCCCCTCCGCGAGCGAATGCGGACGACGAACCGCGCGCACGAGACGACTGACGCCGCCGGCCGTCCCTACCCCCCACCTCCAGGCAACAGACTCGCCTTCGGCCTCCGCACCAGGTTGACCTGGATCGCCCCGCGCTGGTTGTTCTTGGCATCGACGATGGCCATCCGGGTGGCGACGCCTCTGAGGGTCTGCTTGGTTTCGAGGACTTCGAGGCCCTGATGGGTGAGGCGGGCTCTGACCAGGACACTCCTGCCGGCTCCGATCCGGAAGTGGCCCTTGACCAGGGGGACCTTCTGCATCGTCGGCCCGAGGGTGGGGCTGGGCACGGTGGCGGTGATCATGACCGTGCCGACGCAGTCGCTTGCGGTGAGCGTGCAGGTCAAGGTGAAGAAGGCATAGGCGCCCTTGATCGCGATCCTGGGGCGCCGGCGCCCGGAGAGGACCCCGACGCCCGGGGTGACGTTGACCACGGGTCCTGAGGAGGGAGCGGTGGTGATCGTGGTTGAGGAGGAGTTCTGGGAGCTCGAGCCCCCGCTTTCGTTTGGGGGCGCCTTTGCGACGCAGTTGACCGTGATCGAGACGGTGGCCTGGGCGCCGCCGTTCAGCGTGTAGGTGAAGAAGTCTGAGCCGCAGTAGCCCGGGTCGGGAGCGTAGGTGAGGCTGGCGCCGGAGCCGATGATCGCAACGGTGCCGTGGGCGCCGTTGGTGGCGCCGGCGATTGCCTTGGGGCCGGCGTCTGGGTCTGCGTCGTTGGCCAAGACGTCGATCGGGGTTGCCGCGGAGTCCTGGGCCATGCTCATCGCGTCGTTGACGGCGACGGGTGGATCATCGACACAGGAGACCGTGATCGAGACCGTGGCGTTGGAGCCGCCGTTTAGGAAGTAGACGAAGGAGTCGGGGCCGCAGTAGTTGGAATCGGGGGTGTAGGTGAGGCCGGTACCGGCGCCTGTGATTGAGACGATTCCGTGCGAGCCGTTGGTCTTGGCGGTGATCGTCTTCGGGCCGCCGTCTGGATCGGTGTCGTTGGCGAGGATGTCGATGGCGGTCGCACTTGCGTCCTCCGTGACCGTCGTCGCATCGTTGACGGCCACGGGTGGATCGTCGACGCAGGAGACGGTCACCGAGACAGTGGCCCGAGAGCCGCCGTTCAGGGTGTAGGTGAAGGAATCTGAGCCGCAGTAGCCAGCGTCCGGGGTATAGGTCAGCCCGGCGCCACCGCCGATGATCGCCACGGTGCCGTGGGCTCCGTTGGTCTTCGAGGCGATGCTCTTCGGACCGCCGTCGATGTCGGTGTCGTTGGCGAGGACGTCGATCACCTGGGCTGATGCGCCCTCGTTCAGGCTTGCTGAGTCGTCGATGGCGACAGGCGGGTCATCGACGCATGACACGGTGATCGAGACTGTGGCCTCGGAGCCGCCGTTGAGGCTATATGCGAAGAAATCCGGGCCGCAGTAGTTGGGATCGGGGGTGTAGGTGATCCCGGTGCCGCCGCCGACGATTGCCACCGCGCCGTGGTTTGCGCCGGTCTTCTCCGCGATCGACTTCGGGCCGCCGTCGATATCCGTGTCGTTGGCGAGGACTTCGATCGCTGTGGCCGAGGAGTCCTCGGCGACGCTCGCCGAGTCGTTGACGGCGGCGGGTGGATCGTCGACGCAGGAGACGGTGATCGAAACGGTGGCCTGTGAGCCGCCGTTCAGGGTGTAGGTGAAGGAGTCGGAGCCGCAGTAGTTGCGGTCGGGTAGGTAGGCCAAGCCGGTGCCTTCGCCTGTGATCGTGACCGTGCCGTGGGCGCCGTTGGTCTTGGCAGTGACTTCCTTGGGGCCGCCGTCTGGGTCGGTGTCGTTGGCAAGGACGTCGATGGCGGTGGCGCTTGCGTCCTCGGTGACGGTGGCCGAGTCGCTGACGGCAACGGGCGGATCATCAACGCAGGAGACGGTGATCGAGACCGTTGCCATAGAGCCGCCGTTCAGGGTGTAGCTGAAGGAGTCCGGACCGCAGTAGTTGGCGTTGGGGGTATAGGTCAGACCCGTTCCGCCACCGGTGATCGCCACTGTGCCATGCGCGCCGTTGGTCTTGGCCGTGACTTCCTTGGCGCCGCCGTCGATGTCGGTGTCGTTTGTGAGGACTTCGATGGCTTGAGCGGAGGCGTCCTCCGTAACCGTCGCCGAGTCGTTGGCGGCGACCGGGGGGTCGTCGACGCACGAGACTGTGATCGAGACCGTGGCTTTGGAGCCGCCGGGGGCGAGTTCGTAGGTGAAGGAGTCCGGGCCGCAGTAGTTGGCGTTGGGGGTGTAACTGAGTTCGGCCCCTTCGGCTTCGATCGCGACGGTGCCGTGGGCGCCGTTGGTTTTCGAAGCGATGCTCTTGGGGCCACCGTCGACATCTGCGTCGTTGGCGAGGACGTCGATGGCGCTTGAGCTTGCGTCCTCGGGGATGGTGGTCGAGTCGTTGACTGCCACCGGCGGGTCGTCGAGGCAGGAGACCGTGATCGAGACCGTCGCGGTCGAGCCGCCGTTCAGGGTGTAGGTGAAGGAGTCGGAGCCGCAGTAGTTGGCTTCAGGGGTATAGGAGACTTCGGTGCCACCGCTGCCGATCGTCACCGTGCCATGGGTCCCATTGGTCTTAGAGGCAACGGACGTGGGACCGCCATCGATATCGGTGTCGTTGGCGAGAAGGTCGATTGTCGTCGGCGGCGCATCCTCGCTCACAGTCGCCGAGTCGTTGACGGCGACCGGGGGGTCGTCGACGCAGCCCACGAAGAGCGAGACGGTCGCTTCTGCGCCGCCGTTTAGGGCGTAGGTGAAGAAATCCGGGCCGCAGTAGTTGGGATCGGGGGTGTAGGTGATTCCGGTTCCTCCGCCGACGATCGCCACGGCACCATGCACGCCGTTCGTCTTGGAGATCACCGCTTTCGGACCGCTGTCGATATCGGTGTCGTTGGCGAGAACGTCGATCGCGCTGGCGCTCGAGTCCTCAGTGACGCTTGCGGAATCGTTGACCGCGGCCGGCGGGTCGTCGACGCACGAAACCGTGATCGAGACCGTGGCTTTGGAGCCGCCGGGGGCGAGTTCGTAGGTGAACGAGTCGGAGCCGCAGTAGTTGGGATCGGGGGTGTAGCTCAAAGCGGCGCCACCGCCGGTAATCGCCACCGCGCCATGCGAGCCATTGCTCTTCGAGACGATCGACTTGGGGCCCCCGTCGACATCCGTGTCGTTGGCGAGAACGTCGATTGTGGTGGCGAGCGCATCCTCGCCCACAGTCGCCGAGTCGTTGATCGCGACGGGCGGATCGTCGATGCAGGAGACCGTGATCGAGACCGTGGCTTTGGAGCCGCCGGGGGCCAGTTCGTAGGTGAAGGAGTCCGGGCCGCAGTAGTTGGGGTCGGGCAGATAGGCCAGACCGGTGCCTTCACCCGTGATCGCGACGGTGCCGTGGGCGCCGTTGGTCTTGGTGGCGATCGTCTTCGGACCGCCATCGATGTCGGTGTCGTTTGCGAGGACGTTGATCGGCGTGGCTATGGCGTCCTCCGCAAGGCTCGCCGAATCATCCACAGCGACAGGTGGGTCATCGACGCAGGTGATCGTGATCGAGACGGTTGCGGTCGAGCCCCCGTTGAGCGTGTAGGTGAACGAGTCGGCGCCGCAGTAGTTGGTCCCCGGCGTATAGGTCAGACCTGTGCCCCCACTCGTGATCGCGACGGTGCCGTGGGCGCCGTTGGTCTTGGCGGCGATTTCTTTCGGGCCACCGTCAATATCGGTGTCGTTGGCGAGGACGTTGATTGAGGTCGCCGATGCATCCTCGGCGAGAGTGGCCGCGTCGTTGACCGCAAGAGGCGGATCGTCGATGCAGCTGATGGTCACCGAGACCGTGGCTTTGGAACCGCCAGGCGTGAGTTCGTACGTGAAGGAGTCCGAGCCGCAGTAGTTGGCTTCCGGGGTATAGGTCAAGCCGCTTCCTTCTCCCGTAATCGCCACGTTGCCGTGAGTGCCGTTGGTCTTGCCGACGATTGACTTCGGGCCGCCGTCGATGTCTGTGTCGTTGGCGAGAACGTCGATGGCGGTGGCGCTTGCATCCTCGCTCACGGTCGTCGAATCGTTGATGGCAACTGGAGGGTCGTCGACGCAGGTAACCGAGACCGACACATTCCCGGTCGAGCCGCCGTTGAGCGTGTAGGTAAAGCTGTCGGAACCGCAGTAGTTGGCTTCCGGCGCATAGGTCAGACCAGTTCCCCCGCCAGTGATCGAAACGGTGCCGTGGGCGGGGTTGGTTTTCGAGACGACTTCTTTGGGGCCACCGTCTACATCGGTGTCATTGGCGAGGACGTTGATTGAGGTGGCGGAGGCATCCTCGCTGACGGTGGCCGAGTCGTTGATCGCAACCGGCGGGTCATCGACGCATGAGATCGTGACGGAAACCGTCGCGGTCGAGCCGCCGTTTAGCGTGTAGGTGAAGCTGTCGGAGCCGCAGTAGTTGGCTTCCGGCGCGTACGTCAAGCCGGCCCCACCACCGGTGATCGTGACCGTGCCGTGCGTGCTGTTGGTCTTTGAGACGACTTCCTTGGGGCCACCGTCTATATCTGTGTCGTTGGCGAGGACGCCAATCGCCTGAGCCGAGGCGTCCTCGCTCATCGCAGCGGAGTCGTTAACGGCGACGGGCGGATCGTCAACGCAGCTCACAGTCACCGAGACGGTTGCTTTGGAGCCGCCGGGCGCAAGTTCGTAGCTGAACGAGTCCGAGCCGCAGTAGTTCGCTTCGGGCGTGTATGTCACGCTCGCCCCCGCCCCGTTGATCGTGACCGTGCCGTGGGCACCGCTGGTTTTCGAGGCAATCGACTTCGGGCCGCCGTCCACATCTGTGTCGTTGGCGAGGACTTCGATCGTGGTCGCAACGTCCTCGACAACCGTCGCCGAGTCGTTGACCGCAACCGGCGGGTCGTCGACGAAGTCCAGCGCCGCAAGTGATCCCGGCGTCTCGTTGTCTCCAACGTTTTCAGTATTGCCGTAGCCGAGCTGGCCGCTCGTCGCGAGGCCCCAGCAGCGGACGGTGCCGTTATCGAGCGCGGCGCAGGTGTGGCTACCACCAGCTGAGATGTCGATCGCGCTACGCCCGGTGCCCAGATCAACGGGACCCGTCGTCGAAGGCGTCTCGTTGTCTCCAATGTTTTCGGTGTTGCCGTAGCCGAGCTGGCCGCTCGTCGCGAGGCCCCAGCAGCGGACGGTGCCATCCGTGAGGCGGGCACAAGTGTGGTTCCCACCGGCGGTGATCATGGCCGTCGTACGGCCTATATTGACCGCGCCGGCGCTGCTGGGAGTCTCGTTGTCGCCAATCGCGGTGGTATTCGCATAGCCCAGCCTGCCATTCAAACCCGACCCCCAGCAGCGGACGGTGCCATCCGTGAGGCGCGAGCAGGTGTGAATACCGCCCGCGGCGATCGCAACCGCGCTTCCACCCACGTTTACCGCCCCGGCCGTGCTCGGCGTCTCGTTGTCCCCGATGCTTTCAGTGCTCGCATAGCCGAGGCGACCGCCTGTGCCAAGGCCCCAGCAGCGCAGGGTTCCGTCGGCCAGGCGTGCGCAGGTGTGTGCGGCGCCGGCCGAGATCGCCACTGCACTCGCCCCAAGAACCACGGGCGCGACTTCTCCAGGCAACTCGGTGTCGCCGATGTTTTCGGTGTTTCCATAACCAAGCCGGCCGTTGGTGCCAAGACCCCAGCAGCGGACGGTGCCCGTGGTCATCAATGCACACGTATGGCTCGCGCCGGCGGCAATCGCAACCGCGCTTTCGCCGGCGAGATATACCGGTGCGACCGAGCCCGGTGTCTCGTTGTCGCCGATGTTTTCCGTGTTGCCGTATCCGAGCTGACCGCTTGCGCCTTTCCCCCAGCAGCGCACGGTTCCGTCGTCGAGCAGGGCACAGGTGTGAGCTTCTCCCGCCGCGATTTCCACCGCGCTGCGCCCGCCTAGATCGACGATGCCCCCTGCGCCGGGATTCTCGTTGTCGCCGATATTGGCGGTGTTGCCGTCACCGAGCTGGCCACTGCTGTTGAGCCCCCAGCAGCGCACAACACCGGTGTCGAAGAGCGCACAGCTGTGGTTGGTCCCGGTGGTCGTTTCCAGCACGCCGTGGCCTGTTCCGAGGTCGACGGGTCCGGCCAGGCCGGGAGTCTCGTTGTCGCCAACGGTGTTCTGGTTGCCGTAGCCCAGCTGGCCGTAATAGCTTTCGCCCCAGCAGCGCACGGTTCCGTTGTCCAGCTGGGCGCAGGTGAAGTATTTGCCCCCGGTGACCCCTACCGCATTGCGGCCCGATCCCAGGTTGACGGGTCCAACCGAGCCGGGGGTCTCGTTGTCGCCGACCGGGGCCCCGAAGTTGGTGTAACCGAGCTGGCTGTAGGTGTTCGCGCCCCAGCAGAGAAGCGTGCCGTTGTCGAGAACCGCGCAGGTGTGGTTATCCACGGCTTCTATCGCCACGGCCGTTCGACCGGCTCCCAGGTCGACCGTGCCCACATTCGCCGGGCTGTAGACGTTGGTCGTATTGGCGTAGCCAAGCCGACCGTTTTCTCCCGACCCCCAGCACTTCACGCCACCGGTATCGAGAATGGCGCACGCGTGCGCGTAGCCGACGGAGATCGCGACGGCTGTTCGACCGGCGCCAAAGTCCACGGGAGCAACCGATCCAGGGGTCTCGTTGTCGCCGATGTTGGCGTTGCCCCCAGTGCCAAGCTGACCGCTGCTGTTGTTGCCCCAGCAGCGCACCGTGCCGTTGTCGAGCAGGGCGCAGGTCTCGGTCATCCCGGCCGCGATCTCCACCGCGGTGCGGCCTGCGCCGAGGTCCACCGGTCCTGCCGCGGCCGGTGTCTCGTTGTCGCCGATGACCGTCGTGTTGCCATAGCCGAGCTGGCCGTAGCCATTGGCTCCCCAGCATCGAACTGTGCCGTTATCGAGGATGGCGCAGGTGTGGTTGTCTCCAGCGGAGAGAGAGACAGCTGTACGGCCTGCGCCGAGGTCCAAGGGCCCAGCCGAGCCCGGCGTCTCATTGTCGCCGATGCTGTTCGTATTTCCGTAGCCGAGCTTGCCGGAGCCACCGTTGCCCCAGCAGCGCACCGTCCCGTTATCGAGGATGGCGCAGGTGTGGAATTCACCCACCGTGATCGCGCTGGCTGTGCGGCCGGCTCCCAGATCGACCGGACCGACGGAGGCAGGAGTCTCGTCATCACCAATGGTTTTGGTGTTTCCGTAGCCGAGCTCCCCGAATTCCCCGTACCCCCAGCAGCGGACGGTGCCGTCCCCGGCGATGGCGCAGGAATGCCAGGAGCCACTGTCGATGCGACCCGCTAGAAGGGGACGTGATCGGGAACTCGACTGATCGGCCCAAGCCGATTCTGCCGGGAGTATCGACGTCGCGATCACCAACAGTGCCGCCACGACGATTAGGCCGCGCGCGATGGGGACGAGCGATCGACGGATCGTGCCCGTGCGACGCCAGACATGCTCTTGCCCAAGCGCGTACGAAACCGCAGGGCCACCTACTCCCGGATTCACGAGACCTCCCCGGATCAAGTTCGTTCCGCCTGCGGCGGCCCGGCCGACTCATCAGGAGTCCCGTGACTTTGCGTGCTCCGCCTCGCGGCGGGCTTGCCTTTCACATGGCGTTATGAGCCGGACCCAGGGCCTGATTCGAAGCAGTCGCTCTGAATACCGGCTTGTTTGTTACCGTAGCAAGAGGGCTTGCGAAAGGGGCTCGGGCCAGCGGATGTACGAGAGAAGGCCAGTGACCTAGCCGCTTCTTCCCCCGCCCCCACGGGGCAGAAGGCTCGCCTTCGGCCGCCGCACGAGGTTGACCTGGATCGAGCCGCGTTCGCTGCTGGCCGTGTCGGCGATCACCATCTCGGCCACCATTCCATGCAGACTGCGCCTCGTATCGAGCACTTCAAGCCCGTGCCGCGTGAGGTCCGCCCGGACGAGGACGCTACGGCCGGCTTCGATGCGGAATTGACCCTTGACCAGAACGACCTGCTCCATGCGTGCTCCAAGCACAACACCGGGCAGCGTGGCCGTGATCGTCACATTCCCCGTGCAATCGTGATCCTCGAGCGCGCAGGTCAATGTGAAGAACGTGTAGGAGCCCTTGATCGCGACCCTTGGGTGCCGGCGACCGGAGAGGACATCGATTCCAGGCGTCACATTGATCACCGGTCCCGATGAACCCTCTGGCTGACTCGCGGCCGGCGTGCCGGAATCGACCCCGCTGTAAACGCACGCGACGGTGACCGAGACGGTTGCGGTCGCGCCCTCATTGAGCGTATAGCTGAAGGAGTCGGGGCCGCAGTAGTTGGGATCGGGAACATACGTCACGGCGGTTCCGCCTTCGATGACCGCAACGCTGCCATGGGCGCCATTGGTGCTCCCGGTGACCGCTTTGGGGCCGCCGTCAATGTCGGTGTCGTTGGCGAGGACTTCGATTGCCGTGGCGGAGGCATCCTCGGCGACGGTTGCGAAGTCGTTGACGGCGACCGGGGGATCATCCGCACAGGAGACCGTGATCGAGACGGTGGCCTGCGAACCCCCATTCGCCGTATAGGTAAAGAAGTCGGAGCCGCAGTAGTTGGGGTTGGGGGTATAGGTCACGCCGGCGCCGGCGCCCTCCGTCGCAACCGTTCCGTGCGCGGCGTTGGTCTTGGTCGTTATCGACTTCGGGCCGCCGTCGATGTCGGTGTCGTTGGCGAGGACGTCGATCGGGGTGGCGGTGGCGTCCTCCGCAAGGCTCGCTGAGTCATCCACAGCGACGGGGGAGTCATCGACACAGTTGACCGTGACCGAGACGGTCGCCGTCGATCCTCCATTCAGCGTGTAGCTAAAGCTGTCCGGGCCGCAGTAGTTGGCCACTGGCGTGTAGGTCAGGGCGGCGCCGGCTCCGATGGCCACCACCGCTCCATGCGCAGCGGTGGTCTTGGCTGCTATTGACTTCGGGCCGCCGTCGATGTCGGCATCGTTGGCGAGGACGTCGATCGGAGTGGCGGTGGCGTCCTCGTTGACCGTCGCGGAGTCATCGGCGGCAACCGGCAGATGATCGACGCAGCTGACAGTCACCGAGACCGTCGCCGTCGATCCTCCATTCAGCGTGTAGCTAAAGCTGTCCGGGCCGCAGTAGCCGGGGTCCGGGATGTATGCGAGTTCGGATTCTTCGGCGTTGATCGCGACGCTCCCGTGGGCTCCGTTGGTCCTCGATGCGATGGATCTCGAGCCGCCGTCGATATCGGTGTCGTTGGCCAGGACGTCGATCGGCGTGGCACCGGCTTCCTCGTTGACAGCCGCCGAGTCTTTGACAGCCAGCGGTGGATCATCGACGCAGGAGACCGTGACGGACACTGTTGCCCTGGATCCACCGTTCACGGTGTAGTCAAAAGAGTCCGGGCCGCAGTAGTTGGGGTCTGGGGTGTAGCTGACTTCGGCGGCTTCGTTTGTGATCGCGACAGTGCCGTGGGCCGCGCTGGTCTTGGCCGCAATCGACCTGGCGCCGCCGTCGACATCGCTGTCGTTGGCGAGAACATCGATGGCTTGCGTCGAGGCGTCCTCGCTCATCGTCGCTGAATCGTTGACCGCAACCGGCGGGTCGTCGACGCAGTAGATCGTGATCGAGGCGGTTGCCGTAGAGCCCCCATTGAGCGTGTAGGTGAAGGAATCGAGGCCGCAAGAGTTGGGATCTGGGAGATAGGTGAGGCCGGTACCGCCACCGGTGACCGAAACGGTGCCGTGAGCGCCATTCGTCTTCGATGCGATGCTCTTGACCCCGCCGTCGATATCGGTGTCGTTGGCAAGAACTTCGATCGCGGTGGCGCTTGAGTCCTCTGCGAGGCCGGCGGAATCGTTGACGGCGACCGGCGGGTCGTCGACGCAGGAGACCGTGATCGAGACCGTGGCTTTGG
>JBAVGD010000114.1:0-5655 GCA_049684635.1 Solirubrobacterales bacterium
GCCTTAAAGGCGTAGGGATGAAGGCTTAGCGCGTCATACGAGTTGCGTCCATGGTTGCCCATCTGATGCAGGAATTCGCTGACCGTGCGATGGTCTTCTGTACCAGGACTTTCACTAACCGACAGCAGGCCGCCCAGGATGATCTTCGCATTGCTGTCCGCGGCCTTTACGGCCCTCGCCGTTTCTTCGAGCAATTCGCCGAATTCGGCGGGGTTGACCTGACCATCCGGAGCGTTTCTGGCGACATTGGGCTCGTTCCAGACCTCCCAGTATTCAGGTGGGCGACGCTGGGACGGGTCCATGGTGCTCCAAAACGAACCTCCGTGGCCATACCGGTTTACGACTCCTTCGACGTGTTGCTTCCAGGCGCCCCATTCGCTCCTCTTTGGGGGATGACCGCCTCCCAGGCCGGGAAGGATCGTTATGCCACGAGTCGCGGCGCGTTCGAAGATTTCGTCAAATAGCTGCCCTTGTTCGACGCCAAGGCGCAGCATCTTCGCTCCCGAGCGCCGGATCACTTCCATGTTGCTCGGTTCGGCAGTCGGCGGGTTGTTCCCGCTCCACATCATGTTCACGAAGTCACCCGGGAGAGGACCGGTAAATTTGGCGGTAAAAGCGCGTTCCTCCTGCCTTTCTTCTTCTTCCTGCTGACGGGAGACCGTGGCGGCAGCGGTTGTCAGCGTCCTGTCTTCTCCCCTCACCGTTCCCGCCTCGCTTGTCGCGACAACGCGGTAGTGATAGGTCGTCGCCGGATCGAGGAAAGCTACGGCTTCTTCAGCTTCGGAGATGTCGGTTCCCGAGCCCACTGGTTCGGCGGAGGCGGGCGCAATCGAGCCGTATGAGGTTGTGGTGCCGTATTCGAACTGGTAGGTGGTGTCAAAACCATTGGGGTCGATCGTGCCGTTGAGGATGGCTTCGTTGGCATCAACCGCGGTGGCGCTTTCGGTGGTGGCGGCAGGCAGGACCGGGGTGGTAAGCATCTCGTCGGTGCCGTAGGCCGTTCCGACTTCATTTTCAGCCACCACTCGGTAGTGATAGGTGGTTGCCTCGGCGAGGCCACTGGGAGTCTCGCTGACAGCGACCGGACTGGTGCCTGAGCCGGCAGCTTTGGCCGTGACCGGAATCTTCGAGCCATAAGAGATAGTCCTGCCGTATTCGAACTGGTAGCTGGTGGCCGCGCCCTTCGGATTGACACTGGCATTGAGAGTCGATTCGGTCGCCCTGACGACGGTTGCCGCCTGCGTTGTGGCCGCGGGCGCCGTGGGAGTGATGAACGTTCGGTCTTCGCTCCGAGTCGTGCCGGCGGCGTTCGTAGCAACGATACGGAAGTGGTACGTGGTTCCGGATTCCAGACCCCCAATCCACTCGCTGACTTCGACGCTGTCGTTGCCAGAAGGGATTTCCTTTGGGGCGGCCGGTATGACTCTGCCGTAAGCGGTAGTGGCACCGTACTCGAACTGGTAGGTGGTATCGCTGCCATTGGGATTGATGCCAGCGTCCAGGGTCGCCTCATGCGCTTTGACCGCCCTGGGGGCTTTGGTCGTGGCGGCCGGCGGTTGAGCAACCTGAAAGCTGCGTTCAGCAGGGGTTTCGTCCTTGTTGCCAGCGGCGTCCACGGCGCGTACCCGGAAGGTGTGGGGGCCCTGCGGCACGCTCGCGTACGTCTTCGGCGAGGCACAGGCGCTGTAGGCAGCTCCGTCGAGTAAGCATTCAAATGTGGAGCCTGCCTCGTCTGCGGTAAAGGAGAACGATGCCGTGGAGGCATAGATGATCCCAGCCGGCCCGCTCGAGATTGTCGTGTCAGGGGCGTTGGCGTCCAGGGTCTGGGTACCCAGCGGACCGACCTTGAAGTTGGTTAGGCGCGTGATGTTGCCCGCGCCCTGCACGCCGGCGTTGCCACCGCTGAACGAGCCATCGGTAGCGCTGAGCAGCTGAGTGAATCCCGAGCCGGTATCGGTCCAGACTGAGACCGCGCTTCCCTGGTCGAGCAGGGCGAACGAGTTGCCGTTGGCGAAGCCATACTTCGACCTCGAGGTGAGGATCGTCTGAACCCCCGCCTGCCACTTGAAGAGCGTGACTTCATAGACGCCGCTCACAGTGTCGGTGAACCTCAGCTCGTAGCCGGCGCGCGTGGTTGACGGACTCGGCATGTCCAGCCACAGAGAGAAGTGGCGGCTTTCGAGCGATGGGTTCGCGGCCATCGTCGCCACCGCGGCGATCCCTCCGCCGGCATCGGTCACCGTCGGGGTGTAGAAGGCGCCGTTCACAGTTGAATAGGCGGCAACGGGGCGCCAGCCGGTGGTCGTGTCTTCCCCCTTCGCAGAGGTACCGGAGGCCCATCCAAGCGCCGACCAGTTGACGCTGAAGCTGGCGAGCGAAGCCGAGCTCCCATTGAAGGACTCCTTGACCGTCATCCCGGCGAGCTGGTCGGCGGTGGAGAGGGCGGAGGCGTCCTGGGCCGTGACGGCGAGGGAGACGAGGCTGATCAGGAGGGCAACGAGGGGGAAGAGCATTCTGCAATGAGGTGCCGCGCAGCCGCGAGTATGTGCCATCGATGTCTCCTGGAATCAGTAAACCCGGATGTCTCACGCTAGAGACCCGCGGTCCCCGTGTCACCCCGCCTAATACGGACGTTTACCCAGAACCGGGGCCGGCGCCTGAGCAAGAACAAGCCAATACCCGACGGTTGCCTGAGTGGCTTGCATCTACGCAGAGCCGAGCTTCAGGACCTATCCCGATAGGGGAATCGCGCCCTGGCTACAGCCCCTACCGGGACAGGTCCTTAGCAATTGCTGGGTTTGTCGCTGCCACCTCTTCGGCTCCGGGCAGCTCTCGGCTTTCATCGGGGCAGCGGTAATCGTCACAAGCTGCCGTTGGTTGATTTGCGCTGCCGTGCGCTTCCTGGCAGGATAGGCCCCAACGGGCGCCAGAGAGCGTCGGACGCGACCGATCGGGAGGGAACTCGAATGCGGCGAGGGCGACGTTTTGCGATGACCTTGGCTTTGGCTGTGACCATGGGCGCGGTGCTGGTCACGAGCGCCGGGGCGAGCACCGTAACCGTGGGCAGTCCGCTCACCGCCACATTTGCGCCCGTCGAATTTCCGAACCAGAGAACTATCTTCAACAGCGCGCTGCCGGAGTCGGGCGCCTTCGTAACTTCACCTGTCACCGGAGCGATCGTCCGCTGGCGGATCGTGGGCGCATCAGGGGGGCCGTTCAAGTTGCGCGTCCTTACTCCCGGTTCCGCGAACACCTACACCGGAGCCGGAACCAGCGGCGGCGGGTTGCCGACGTCGACCGCGGTCCAAACTTTTGCGACCGTCCTGCCGATCAAAGTCGGGCAGACGATCGGCTTGGACAACACCGCCTCGACCGACAAAATCGGCCAGGCTACGGTTGGCGGGGCGAGCTTCGGGTTCATCAAACCCCCCGTTGCGGAAGGCGCAACTGCCTCAGGGACGGAATTGCCGGGTGAAGAGGTCGGCTTCAACGCCGACATCCAGCCGCTCCCCGTCGTAACGCAGCTGACTCCGACAGCGGGATCCATAGTCGGCGGCACCTCAGTCGTGATTGCCGGCACCGATTTCGTTGGTGTGAAATCGGTCACCTTTGGCGGCGTGCCCGCAACCAGCTATACCGTCGACTCTGCCGGACAGATCACCGCCGTCAGCCCAGCCGCCCCGAGGCCGAATGCCGTTGACGTGGGGATTACAACCGTCGCCGGCAGGTCCGTCGTGGCGGCGGCCGACAAGTTCACCTACAAAGCGTGCGTTGTGCCCAAGCTCAAAGGCAAGGCACTGAAAGTCGCGAAGAAACGTCTCAGGAAAGCCGGCTGCAAGCTCGGCAAGGTAAAGGGAGATCTCAGCGCGGGCGGCAAGGCCACGGTGGTAAGACAGAGCATCGCCGCCGGCAAGGTGCGACCGCCGGCGACTAAGGTCAGTGTCACGGTGCACTGAGACGTGCACTTAGAAGTGTGCTTGGCCATGAAGTGCTGCCCTAGAGGCGGATGAGGCGCTTCGCCGAGTCAAGCCTGGACCACAATTCGCTGTGTGCTCGCCACCCCAGGAACTCGGAGTCAACCGCCTCAGGCGCCCGCGCGGAGACATCGTGCTGATGGTTTGCCAGGGTCTCGCGGACGCCATCCCGACCGACGATTATGCACCCCAACTGGTGCCGGCTGAGCTGTACGCAGACGCGACCGGGCTCGAGATCGAAAATTGTCTGGCGCCGCCCGGGCCGGATCGGATATCGAGCAACGATGATGGGACGCTGCAGGCCCTGCCAGATCTCCGGAGTGCTGACCATCAACTCATGACCGATACCGGCTTCGCTCAGTGCACGACGGATCGCCGTTCCGGAGTTGCGGTGGGGGTCGACGCATCCGATGTCCGCCGCGGCGATTGTTCGCTTTCCGACCCACTGGACGCGACGCTCGAGTAAGCGCTGAGCCACGCGGGCCGCCAGGCGCGAGACCTCAGAGTCGTACTCGACCCCGGCGTGGGAGCGGGAAGGTAGGAGGAGTCCGACGAGCGTAGTGCCTTCCAGCAGTGAATCGATTGCCCTGTCGACGCCGGAACCCGAGCCGGCTGTTGCCGCCCGCAGCTGGCGATCGGCGGGAGCCACCGCTGACACGAACGGTAGCTGCGGATAGAACGCAGGTTGGACGAAATCAACGGTGTCTTGAAGCAATCGGCGCGTTGCCGGCAGCGGAACCACCGGCGCATGGGGATGCCGGCGCATGAATTCCTCGGGAGCGGGCCAGTGAACACGATGCGATCGAACCTCGAAGCGATGGGTGTCGGATCGAATGAGGGGACGAAGCTGCCCGGCATCGCCAACTACGAGGATTTGACCGGCAACGGTCAAGGGCGCCAGCAGGTCACCGTACGTGACCTGCCAAGCCTCATCGACGATCAGCAACTGAAAGGCGTTGGGACCGAAGTCAGGGGCGCAGTCGACAAGCTTGTCGACGGTTGAAACAACGACACCTGGGCCAGGGACGAGATCGCGTGCTCGGCGTGGATTGGGAACGCCGGCAAGTCGAAGGTCGTTCGGCAGCTCCCTCCCGAGCGCCAGGAGTGCCTGAATCGGCATCGACTGATAATCGACAAGCAAGCGCCGGACGAAGTCGTAAGTCTGCTCGGCGCGCGGTGCTGCCACCAGAACACGCATCCCGGTATGAACAGCAGCGGCGGCAAGGGCCTCGACCAGGCTTGTCTTTCCGGCCCCCGGTGGCGACGGCACGACGACCAGGGGCTCGCCTTCTTGCAGTATCTCCCCGAGAACCTTCGTCAGCACGGCTTGGGCTCTTGGATCGTCGGTCGTTGCGTTCGCTCGACGCAGTCTCTTGACCATGTCAACCAGGGAACCCTCTGCGAGCATTCGAGGTCTCGCAGCTGGAAGCTCGCCGTAGACCAGGACAGGTTGCTCGCGCCTGACAAAGGTCTGCGAGCGCTGGCGTCGATAGCGAAAGTCCCTTACGTCGCTGTCCGTCCAATCGGCCCGTGTGCCGGGCGCCACGTGCTTGCGCGACCTCACGCCTTCGGTGACCTTGACGGTCAGCAGATATCCACCGTTTTCATGTGCCTCTACATCGAACACGATGGCTCTGATCTTCCGGTCGAGCAACCTGATCATCGAGCCGCGGCGAACGCG
>JBAVGD010000115.1:0-3543 GCA_049684635.1 Solirubrobacterales bacterium
AGCGGGAAGAGCAGGATGAGCCAGGCCCAGGCGGTGACGCTCATCCGCGCAGCTCCCTCAGCTCATCGACGTCGAGCGGCAGCCTGCGGCGGAAGATCGCCACGATCAGGCCGAGGCCGACGACGACCTCGCAGGCGGCGATCACCATCACCACCAGCGCGAAGATCTGCCCCTCCTGGTTGCCGACCATGCGGCTGAAGGCGACCAGCGCCAGGTTGCCGGCGTTCAGCATCAGCTCCAGGCAGAGCAGGATCACGACCGGGCTGCGGCGGATCAGGATGCCCACTGCGCCGACCGCGAAGAGCAGGCTGGAGAGGACGATGTACCACTCGATGTTCACTTCGACTCCTCCTCCGCCTCTGCGCCCCGCTTGCTGGCCAGCACCACGGCGGCGACGGCGGCTAGGAGGAGCAGGATTGACGAGGCCTCGAAGGGGATGAGGAACTTTTCGAGCAGCAGGTAGCCGATCGCGGCCGGGTCTCCGAAGCCGGTGCCGACGTGCGAGCCGTGAGTGCCGAGCGCCAGCAGCGAGGATCCGAGCACCGCGATCGCCAGCTCCACCAGCAGGGCGGCGCCGAGCAACGGAGCGAGAAAGCGCTGGCCGGGGATCGGCTCCCAGGCCGACTCCTCGGCACCGCCGATGTAGGCCACCACGAACACGTAGAGGACCATCACCGCCCCCGCGTAGACGACCACCTGCGCCGCGGCGACGAAGGCCGCGCTGAGCAGCAGGAAGAGGACGGCGAGCGAGAAGAGGTGGACGATCAGCGCCAGCACGCTGTAAAAGGGGTTTCGCAGCGCGATCACGCCGATCGCTCCGCCGAGGGCCCCCAGTGCGGCCGCGAAGAAGAGGACCGCTTCCATCAGCTGCACCCCCGCGTATTGACCGCAAGCCGCCAGGGTGGTTGGATGGCTTTGCACCCAACTGTCCCGGAAATGGAGGAGTGATGCAGACCTACGTGATTCTGCGACGGAGCGGTTGGCAGTCGCCGGCCGACCTGCAAGAGGCAGCGGCGCGTTCCAGCCGCGTTGGCGACGAGGAGATGTCGGACGACATCCGCTGGATTCGCAGCTACGTCCTCGAAGAGGATGGTGGCGCGGTCGGCACCGTCTGCGTGTACCAGGCAACGAGTCCGGAGGCGATCAGGGAGCACGCCAGCCGGGCGGATCTGCCGGCCGACGAGATCATTCCCGTGGCAGACACCGTGCTGGTCCGCCCGGATCCGGAGTAGCCGGGCCATCACTCGCCCTCCGCTTTCAGCGGCGTCCGCTCCAGCGACTCGGCGAGCAGCATCTCCTTGGTGAAGATCAGGTTGCCACGGTCATAGTCGGCCATCTCGTAGTCGTGGCCCATCGTGATCGCGTCGAAGGGACAGGCCAGCTCGCAGTAGCCGCAGAAGATGCAGCGCGAGAGGTTGATCTCGTAGACGGCGGCGTAGCGCTCGCCGGCGGAGACCCGTTCCCCCGGCACGTTCTCGGCGGCGACGACGCGAATGCAGTCGGACGGGCAGGCGGCGGCGCAGAGCGAGCAGCCGACGCACTTCTCGAGGCCTGTGTCCTCGAAGCGGTGCAGCTTGTGGCGGCCGCGGAAGCGGGGGTAGACCGGCGTCTTCTCCTCAGGATACTGGATCGTCAGCGGACCCTCGATCAGCCGCGCCATCGTCGTCTTCAGGCCGCGCAGGGTCTCGCCGAAGGCGCGGTACGCGCCGCCAACGCCGCCGGGATCGGGCCCGCGCTGGACCTCGACGACGTCCTGGTCCTTCAGGTACGGGAAATCAGGCATTGCGCCCTCGCTGTGGCGAGTTGTTGCCGCATACCGACATAAAGTCGCCACACGCGGTCATGTGACCACCACCAGGACGGCCGTCACCAGCACGTTCAGCGTCGCCAGCGGCAGCAGAATCTTCCAGCCGAGGCTCATCAGCTGGTCGTAGCGGAGGCGCGGCAGGGTCGCCCGGACCCAGATGAAGACGAAGATCAGCGCGAGGATCTTGCCGAGCATCCAGATCGGATCGAGCCAGCTTGGGCCCGGGCCCATCCAGCCGCCAAGGAACATCGCGGCGGCGATCCCCGAGACGACGATGATCTCCATGTACTCGACAAGCGCAAAGCTGGCAAAGCGCAGCCCGCTGTATTCGGTGATGAACCCCTGTACGAGCTCGGCCTCGGCCTCGGGCAGGTCGAAGGGCGCGCGGTTCGACTCGGCGAAGCCGGCCACGATGAAGATCAGGAAGCCGACGATCTGCGGCACGACGAACCAGATATGCCCCTGAGCGTGGACGATGTCCACCAGGGAGAGTGAGCCGCTCATCATGATCGCGCCAAGCAGGGCGAGGCCCATCGAGACCTCGTAGGAGATCAGTTGCGCCGCGCCGCGCATCGCGCCAAGCAGGCTGTATTTCGAGCCGGAGGACCAGCCGCCGAGCAGGACGCCGTAGAAGGCGATCGAGCCGACGGCGAAGAAGTAGAGGATGCCGATCGGGACATCGATGCCATAGAGGCCGACGCCGTGCTGGACATCGCCCCAGGGAATGATCGCCAGCGCCAGCACACCGGAGAGGACGGACAGCAACGGGGCGAGGACGAACAGAAACGGAGTTGCCCCACCTGGCATAAAAGCCTGCTTGCTCAAGAGCTTGCCGACGTCGGCAAGCGGCTGCAGGAGCCCGTAGGGACCCACCCGATTCGGCCCGTACCGGTGCTGAAAACGGCCGAGTAGCTTGCGCTCGAGCAGCGTCAGCACTGGAGCGATCCCGAAGATGACCGCGAAGATCACCAGGGACTTGACGATCATCACCCAGGTCGCTTCGACGAAGGTGGTGTCGGCGAACGGGATCACGCCCCCACCTTCGCGATCTCGACGCTGACAGGACCGCCGTTGAGCAGAGCGTTGGCGTTCCCCTCGCCCGTGCCCTCGATCAGGAAGCAGACGCCCTCTTGCATCCGCTCCTTGACCGCGACCCGGGCCTGCACGCTCGTCCCGTTCTGGCCCACGCTTACCTTGTCACCGGTCTTCACCCCGATCCGCTCTGCGTCTGCCACCGACATCTCAACCCGCTGCTGTGGAGCGAGGAACTTCAACGCCGGGTTCAACTCGGTGACAGGCCCAGCCCAGAGGTCGCGGTACGTACCGAGCATGAAGGAGGACGTCGGCTCCCCCTCCGAACGTTTTGCGGAGTCGGCTCCGGCAGCGTCCGTCGGCAGCCCCGCGCTATCTGGCCGACCTCCGAGTGAGGAGGGGGTGCCGGCGGCCTCCGTCGCACTCGGCAAGGAGGAGGCGGCGGGGCGGTCTTGCCAGCGCACTCCGCGGCCTGCGATCTCGGCGTCGTCGATGCCGGCGTAGAACGGGACCGCGTTGGTGAGAGCTTCGAGGGCAGAGGGCTGCGAGTCGATGCCGGTGTCAAGGCCGAGGGAGGCGGCGAGCTCGGCGAGGACGCCCCAGTTGGGGCGGATGTCGCCGGGGCGGGAGACGCTGGGGCGGACGCGCTGCAGGCGGCCGTCGGGGTGGGTGACCGTGCCGTCTTTCTCGGCGTGGGTCTCGAG
>JBAVGD010000116.1:0-3861 GCA_049684635.1 Solirubrobacterales bacterium
GGCACGGGATCTCGCAGAGCCTGCTCTACAATTGGCGCTCGGCGTGGAAGGTGTCGTTGGCGGAGTATTTCTCCCTGAAAGTGGCGAAGTAAAATACCCTAGGGGACGGGTTCCTGTCCCGTACTCCGGGGGCGCGCCCCCGGAGTACGGGCGGGCCATCGATCGCCGAAGATCACTCCCGATTGGCGGGAGGGGGATGCGGTGGTCAAGCTTGGGGAACTCGTAATGATCCTGGAATTGCATCGACAAGGGCTGACGGTTTCGGCGATCGCCCGGCAGACCGGTCACGATCCGAAGACGATCAGAAAGTACATCGGGCAAGGATTGGCGGCGCCTGCCTATGGCCCACGAGCGCCGCGGCCGACGCTGCTGCAGCCGTTCGAAGCCTACCTTGTGGAGCGAGTGACGACCTACCCGGAGCTCACGGCGAGTCGGCTTTTACGGGAGGTTCGCGAGCGCGGCTATAGCGGCGGCTACAGCGCCGTTCGTGACTTCCTCCGCCAGGTTCGACCACAGCAACAGCCTGGGTTCGAAGTCCGCTTCGAGACGCCGGCGGGCCGCCAGGCGCAGGTCGACTTCGCGCAGTTCAAAGTGGTGTTTGAGGATGAGCCGTCGATGGTTCGGATCGTGTGGCTGTTCTCGATGGTGCTGGGTTGCAGTCGATGGCTCTGGGCGCGGTTCGTGCTGCACCAGGACCTGCAGACGGTGCTGCGCTGCCATATGGCCGCCTTCGCGGCGATGGACGGGGTGCCGGCCGAAATCCTCTACGACCGCATGAAGACAGCGGTGACCGACGAGAGTGAGGACGGCGGCATCGTCTACAATCGGACGCTCATCGACTTCGCCGCGCATTACGGCTTCCATCCCAAGGCCTGCCGGGCGTACCGGCCCAAGACCAAGGGCAAGGTCGAGCGGCCGTTCCGGTATATCCGCGAGGACTTCTTCCTGGCCGGCAAGTTCCGGAACCTCGAGGACCTGAACGCTCAAATCGAGGGCTGGCTCGCCACGGTCGCCAACCCGCGGGTCCATGCGACGACGCGGCGGGTGGTGAACGAGGCTTTTGCCGAGGAGCAGCCGAAGCTCCATGCCTTGCCCGCCGGCCCATTCCGGTCGGTACTGAAGCTCGAGCGGCGCGTCTCGCATGAGGGAATGGTCTCGGTCGGCGGCAATCTCTACAGCGTGCCGGACTGCACCCGGCGCCGGGTGGTGGAGGTGCACAGCTTGGCCGACGAAGTCCGGATCTTCGAGGCCGGCCGTCTGATCGCCGTCCATCCCGTCTTGGAAGGCCGCCATGGCCGATCGATTGCGGCCGGACACCGGCGGCAATCTCCGCCCGCCAATAGCCGTACGCCGCGCACCGGCGCTCCGGTCCTGCTGGAGCGGACAGGCGATCAGGTGGCGCAACGTTCGCTGGAGTTCTATGCCGCTGTCGGCCGGCAGCTCGCCGCTCAGGGAGGCCGGTGATGGCAAATGATTCTCTTCCCGGCGTTCTCGAGCGGGTCCGCCGGCACTTGGTGGGCCTGAAGATGCCGCGCGCGCTCGAGACGCTCGACGCCACCCTGCGCCAGCTCGAGCGCGGCGAACTCTCCTCCCTGGAAGCCATCGAGCACCTCTTGGGCGACGAGCTGACCACGCGCGAGACGCGCCGCATCAAGATGGCGCTGGTGACGGCACGGCTCACCACCATCAAGACCCTGGCGAGCTTCGACTTCACCTTCCAGCCTTCGCTCGACCGCAACCGCATCCTGGCGCTGGCCGAGCTCGAGTTCATCGAGCGTAAGGAGATCGTCCACTTCCTCGGGCCGCCGGGAACCGGCAAGACCCATCTCGCGATCGCCCTCGGCGTCGAGGCCGTCAAGGCGGGCAAGAGCGCGTTCCTCGGGACCCTCGCTGACATCGTCGCCTCGCTGGTGAAGGCCGAGCGCGAGGGGCAGCTTCGCGAGCGTATCCGCTTTCTTGCCCGCAATGCCCTGCTGATCGTTGACGAGATCGGCTATCTGCCCTTGAGCCCCGGCGGGGCGAACCTGTTCTTCCAACTCGTCAATGCCCGCTACGAGCGCGGCGCGATGATCCTCACCTCAAACCGCGGCTTCGCCGAATGGGGCGAGATCTTCGGCGATCCCGTGGTGGCGACCGCGCTCCTCGACCGCCTTCTCCATCACGCCGTTGTCGTCCAGATCGAGGGCTCGAGCTATCGCCTCCGCGAGCATGCAGCCCTCGTCCCCGAAAACCTCAGAATCAGGAAGATCGTGCCAACCGACACCGAGCCGCGCCGTCGCGGTCGGCCGAGAAAGGAGGCGCCACCGTCCTGACCACGGCCGACACCCGCCCCGGCGCCTAGGGAAAATTACTTCGCCATAATCGGGGAAAGTTCGCGCGACATTGACAGGCGCGGCCTGCGAGGCGTGAAGCTGGTCACCTCGGATGCCCATGAGGGGCTGAAGGCCGCCGTCGCCAAGGTGCTCGGCGCCACCTGGCAGCGCTGCCGTGTGGGGCTGTTGAAAAACCGGCCATCTCGTGATTCGCTGCTGTTGGCGGCGATTGGGAGATACGGCGATGTTGGGATTACGCGGTACCGAGCAGCTCGAGTTTTTCGCCGGATCGCTTCGTGATCTAATCCCCGACGATCACGTGCTCGCCCGCGTCGACCGTGTGCTTGATCTGAGCTGGCTGCGCGCGGAGGTCGTCGAGCTTTACTGCCCCGACAATGGCCGGCCGGGCATCGATCCGGAAACAGCGATACGCCTGATGCTTGCTGGCTTTTTGCTTGGCACCGTCCATGACCGCAAGCTCATGCGCGAGGCGCACGTCAACCTGGCGATCCGCTGGTTTGCGGGTTTCGGACTGGCCGACCGTCTGCCTGACCACTCGAGCCTGACACGCATCCGCCAGCGCTGGGGTGAGGCGCGCTTCCGCCGGATCTTCGAGAAGACGGTCGCCGCCTGCATCGCCGCGAAGATCGCCAAAGGCGAGATCGTACACATCGACGCGACGCTGATCCGCGCTGATGTTAGTTGGGAGGCACTGGCGAGCCGCTGGGTCGCCAAGGTCGGCGAGGCAAACGCGCAAGTCGACGAGGTGGAACGGCGCGGCAAGCAGAGCGGCAAGTACAAGAAGGTTTGCCTCACCGATCCCGACGCGACCATGGCGACGAGCGGCCGGAACCGGCAGCTCGAGCCAGCCTACAAACAGCACACCGCGGTTGACGACGAAGCTGGGGTCTTGCTCGACGTCACCGTCACGACCGGCCAAGTCAATGAGGGCGGTATGCTCGACGCGCAGATCGACACGATCGAGGCGACAACTGGTGTCACCGTGCGGACCGTCACGGCAGATGCGGGCTATGCATACGCCAAGGTCTTCGGTCGGCTCGAGGAGCGCGGCATCGAGACGATCATCCCGCCCAAGGCCGAACCGATCCGGAGTCCGGTGCCGATGCGCCGCTTCCGCTATGACGCCAGACACGACATCCTGAAGTGTCCGCGTGGAAAGATCTTGAAGGCGGGGCGAGCGGTGAAGCATGGTCGCTTCTTCACCTCGCGCGCCAAGGACTGCAGACGCTGCGACCTGCGCCGCCTGTGCCTCAGCGGCGGGCGCTCGAACAAGGCGGTGGTCCTCGGTGACGACTACCCCGCTTTGCTGCGCGCACGTCGCCGGCGCGACCACTGGTCGGAGCGAGATTACGGGCTCTATCAGCGCCACCGGTGGCGGGCGGAGGGCATCCATGGTGAGGCAAAGAGCTGGCACGGGCTGGCGCGTGCAATCCGCCGGGGCTTGGCCAACATGCAGATCCATGCCTATCTGACAGCGGCGGCGATCAATCTGAAGCGACTCGCCGCTCGGATTGCCGCGCATCTTTGT
>JBAVGD010000117.1:0-3665 GCA_049684635.1 Solirubrobacterales bacterium
ATCTCCTGCCTGCTGGCGCCATGCATGGCCATCTGAGTGGCCAGTAGGCGAGCACCTGCCGAGCCGCTGTGGCCCGAGCCAGAGCCCATCGCCGCAACCTCGGAATCGGACTCCACCGCCGTCAGATGGGGTGTCGGACGCCCCCCGGCGCCGGGGGGATCGAGCTCGTCGGCAAGCGCCCGCAGGCGTTCGGCGACGATCCGGTCGGCGCGCGCCTGCGCCTCCTCGAGATGCTGGCTGGCCTGCCGTTCGGCATCGTCGATCACGTTGGACGCCGCCTGCTCCGCCGCATCGACGATCTTGGCAAGCCGTTCCGCCGCATCGTCGGCCGAGGCCAGAGGGCGGTTGTCTTGCGGTAGCTTCTTGCGGCTCATCTCGTTGCGTAGCTTAGGACCTGTTGAGCGAATCCCCGATGATCGCAACGGCCCTCTCGATCTCGGTCGAGTCGACCGTCAGCGGGGGCAGGAGACGCAGCGTTCCGGGCTCCGGCACGTTGACGATCAGCCCCCGGGCGAGCAGATCGGCGCCCACGGCGGCGGCGTCGACACCGGGCTCGAGCCCGACGCCGAGCATCAGACCCCGGCCCCTCACCTTTCTGACCTGATCGATGGCAAGCAGCCCTTCGGAGAGCTGAGCGCCGAGCTCACGAACCCGCCGCAGCAACGACGGGTCGTCGATGACCCCAAGTACGGCAAGCGCCGCTGCGGCTGTTACCGGACCTCCTGCGAAGGTGGAGGCGTGATCGCCACGCTCGAGAATTTCGCCCGCCTCGGGCGTAGTCACGCAGGCACCGATCGGCAACCCCCCTCCCAGCGCCTTGGCGGTGGTGAGGACATCGGGGCGCACCGGTGTCTGCTCGTACGCCCACAGCGACCCGGTCCTGCCAAGTCCCGCCTGGATTTCGTCGAGGACCAGCAACGCTCCCACGGCGTCACAGGCTTCACGTGCGGTGAGCAGAACGTCGTCGGGTACCGGATAGACGCCGGCCTCCCCCTGGATCGGCTCGATCAACACCGCGGCCGTGCGCTCCGAGATCGCGGCGCGGAGCGCAGCGGGATCGTCCAGCGGAACCGAGCGGAAGCCGGGCAGCATCGGTCCCAGCGCCGGATTGGCGGCCAGCTTCGGCGTCGCAGAGAGGGCGCCGTAGGTGCGGCCATGGAAGTCGCGCTCGAACGAGACGATCTCGGGCGCCTCGACACCACGCCGGCTGGCATGCTTGCGGGCCACCTTGATCGCGCATTCGTTTGCCTCGGTTCCCGAGTTGGCAAGGAAGACGCGACCGCCCAGGCTGGACTCCGAGAGGCGCTCGGCGAGCCGCACCATGGGCTCGGTGTAGAAGAGGTTCGAGACGTGCATCAGGCGGCCTGCCTGCTCGCACACCGCCCTGACGACGGCGGGGTGGCAGTGCCCGATCGAGCAGACCGAGATCCCGGCCAGGAAATCCAAGTACTCCTTGCCTTCGGAGTCCCAGAGAACGGCGCCCTCCCCGCGCACGAACTCGACCGGGGCCCGTCCATAGGTCTGCATCACGTAGCGCTGCTCGAGCGCCTGCAAATCGCCGAGCTTCACGGGGTCACCATGGTGCCGATCCCCGCATCCGTGAAGAGCTCCAGCAGCAGGCTGTGCGGGCGCCGTCCATCGATGATGTGTGCCGACTGAGCGCCGCCCTGGATCGCGTCGACGCAGGCCGCGAGCTTGGGACGCATGCCGCCTTGCACTGTGTCCAGTTTCTCCCCGACCTCCTCGACGCTTGCGCGGGATATCAGCGACGCTTCGTCGGCGGGATCCTCGAGCCAGCCGACGACGTCGGTGAGAAACACGGCCTTGTAGGCGCCAAGGGCCGCGGCCACCTTGCCGGCCACCTCGTCGGCATTGACGTTGTAGGCGCGCCCGTCCCGATCGGATGCCGAGGAGGCGACGACCGGGATGTAATCGACGGCGATGTGGTTGAGGACGTCGACGTCAACCCGCTCGATCGAGCCGACGAAACCGACCTGCTCGGCGTTTGGCACCGGCGTCACCTCGATCAGCGAGCCATCCTGACCGGAGAGCCCGACCGCCGGCTGGCCATGGCTATTGAGGCGCTGCACGATGTCGGAGTTGAGCTTTCCCAGAAGCACCATTCGGGCCACCTCGACGGTCTCGGCATCGGAGACCCGCAGCCCCTCGTGGAAGCGAACCTCGAGACCCATCCGCTCCATGTATTCCGTGATCTCGGGGCCCCCGCCATGGACGATCACGGGGTTGAGCCCAACGTACTTGAGCAACACGACATCCCGTGCGAAACCGTCGCGGAGCGACTCCTCGCGCATTGCCGAGCCGCCGTACTTGATCACCACCGTACGCCCGTGAAACTCTTTGATGTAAGGCAGGGCCTCGAGCAGCGTCGCGATGCTCGCCCCGCCCGTTCCAGGCGCTGAAGCCGACTCGGTCATCGACGCTCCCCTCCTTCGCGGCTCACGCAGAGCAGCCGCAACTCATCGTGTGCATGGCTCATGTCGTGTACTCCGCGTTGATCCGCACGTACTCGTAACCCAGGTCGGAGAACCAGACGTGAGCGCTGTGCTCGCCGCGATGGAGCCCGATGCCGATCTCGGCCTCCGCTAAGTCCGCGCCAAGCTCCGCGGCGTCGATCGAGTCCGATCCGATCTCCCCCAGGTCCTCCCCGGCCAGGGCCATCCCCGCCGCCTGGGCGATCCGGCCCCAGTTGGGGTCACGCCCGAAGAGCGCCGTCTTGACGAGGGGCGAATTGGCGATCGCCCGCGCAACGCGCTCCGCCTCGGCGATCGAGGCCGCCCCTTCGACCCGGACCCTCCCGACACGAGTGGCACCCTCTCCATCGGCGACGATCTCAATCGCAAGCTGCCGCAGGACGGCCTCCAGCAAGCCGGCCGGAAGCGGCACACCCGCCGCTCCGGTCGCCTGCAGCAGCACCGTGTCGTTGGTGCTCATCTGGCCGTCGACGGTGATGCGCTCGAACGACTCGTCGACCGCCCTCCGCAGGGCGGCATCGGGGTCCTCGACCACCGCGTCGGTCTGAACGAAGCAGAGCATCGTCGCCAGGTTCGGCTGGATCATCCCGCCACCCTTCGCCTGGGCGGAAAGCGTCACTCCCCCGGCCCGCAGCGAGCAGCGCTTGGGCCAGCGGTCGGTGGTCAGGATCGCGTCCGAGAACGCCGTGCCCCCAGTCCCTGAGAGGCCCACGGCCGCATCGCCGATCCCCGCGAGGACGGTGCCGATCGGCAGGGGCACGCCGATCACCCCGGTCTCGGCCACGGCAACCGTCTCCGGCCGCAACCCCAAGTGCCGAGCCGCCTCGTCACACATCGCCACCGCATCGGCGTAGCCCTGCTCGCCGGTCTCGGCGTTGGCATTGCCGGCGTTGACCACCGCGGCGCGAATCGCTCCGCGCTCGCACCGCCTGCGGCAGACGCGCACCGGTGCGGCGGCCGAGGCGTTGCGGGTTAGCAGGATCGATGACGCAACATCCTCAACGTCGCAGACGAGAAGGCCGACGTCCGTCTTTCCGCCACCCTTCAGCCCACAGTGCGCTGCCCCGGCGCGAAAGCCCGGCGCGAGCTGGACCGGATCGAGCTCCTCCACCCCGACGGGGGCGTCGACCCAGCGCGACTTGAAGAAGCCCTCGCTCACAGGAGCCCCAGGGT
>JBAVGD010000118.1:0-3050 GCA_049684635.1 Solirubrobacterales bacterium
GTCAAGCACGATTCGACCGGCTACGGACGCCGGCCCCCGCCCCGCAGTAGCCACTGGTCCAACTCCGAGCGCCGGGCGATCAGCGCCGAGCCGTCGTGGTGGACAGGGATGCGCCGCGCGGAGGCCAGCGCATAGACGCGGGAGCGCGGCGCGTCGATGTAGTCGGCGATCCGGGTTGCTCCACGTAGCCAACCGTCCTGGCTCGGCTCGCTCGACTGATCCGCCAGCAATTCAGCCGCGCGGCGGGCGATCCGCTCCACCAGCTCGTCGCCGACGTTGAAGCTAAGTGCGGTCACCGCGCCACTACCTCGTCAATTCCAACCCTGCGATTGGCGCCGACGTTAGCGACTGCACGCTCCACTGCCCTGCGGGTCTGCCCCGGTTCGCAGAGGTACTGGACCCTGCCGACCCACGTCGCGTAGGTCCACGCCATGATCAGACCCTCAAGCCGCCTCGGCGACTTGGGCGTCAACTCGACCTCGACCGCCATCACGCCTTTCTCAGTCAGGATCGCTAGGTCCGGCCGATGCAGGCGCGGCTTGCCGTTCGGCAGCGCGCCGACCTCAGCGCTGGCAATGGGTCGTTCCTCGGCCAGCTCTGCGAAGACCAGCTCCCGCTCGCTTAGGACGCACTCGGAACCAAGGCGCTTTTCGACCGTGAGCGCCGTTGACGCACATCGCAGCCAATGATCGACTGCGCCCGGGGAGATAACCGCAACGGGGAAGGGAAGACCTGCGTAGCGCAAGCCCTCGGGAGTGGCGCGCAGCAAGTTGGGCTCTGAGCGCAGCACCTCCAAACGCTCCAGCAGGCCAGCCTCGATGCAAGCCGCAACCCGCCGGTAGGCGGCGGTCCTCCCGACGCCCATCGCCTTCATGACGTGCGCGATCGTCACGACCCCGTGCCGGCCGACATACCGGACCAGCCCCTGGTCTCGGCTGCGAGCAGGCTCGGCCTCCCGGGAGTCGATCAACTTCTCTGCAATTGCGCTCGTCATTCGCCATTAAGACGAGCCGCGCCCTGATTTCGCCCCCCGGCTCGTCTTTCTCCCTCCCCTCCCCGGCCCCCGTCCTTCCGGTCCCCAACCGGACGGACACCGCCCCCGAGTTCGCCCCCGCGTCACTTCCCTTTGACACAGCACTTCTGCCGCCGACCACGACCGCTCACCCCCTGATTTGTTCTCTTCAGGGTGAGTGGGCGTGGTCGGCGGCAGAAGTGCGCCTCCAATGGCTCTGGCAAGCGGCGCGGGGGCGAACGCTCGATCCACACCCCCGTCCACAGTCCAGTCCACCTGCTTTTGACCCTGCAGCCGTAATTCCCCGCCGACCTAATTGCAGGAATAGCGCTGCTCCACGCGGCTGTCAAGGGCGCTTCGCGCCCGACCCCCAAAGGGGGTTGACAGCCGCCTGGCGCAGCGCTTCAATCGCACGTAGGTCGGCGGGGAAGAGCTGTCCTTGGTTAACGACGGCAGAGCGCGGGCGGTGGACCCAAGCGAGAGTTGCCGGGGGACGCAGGGGTCATCGTTAAGGCATGGAGCCGATCCGCACCGACTTCCAAGGGCATCGACCTAGGCACAGCACGAGGGGCAGGCGCGATACATGATCGACGGCCGCGACCCCCTGGCCCGCTACAAGATTCCCTATTTGCAACCGCGCAGGTCGGTTAGCGATTGATGATGGGGCCAGGGGTGAACGTCCTGAGACTGGGGCTTCCATCGAGTTCGCCCGGCGTTGGAAGGGGATGGTGCTCTATATCGGGACAGATGACCAGCGGTTGGTTAGGACGATGCGCCCACGTCGAGTAGTTCAACCACGCTGCGGCTCTCGGCCCCCCGTACCCGACTCGATCCTTGAAACCCAGCTCGGGATGCGTCAGAACGAGTGCGACTACAGGGCTCAGCGGCAATCGCACCTCATCGCTGGTCGCCGGGCCAATGCCTCGAAACATCAAGGATTCTGACGGCGGTCGCCAATAGCTAATCGGCTCCTCGCTGGAGACTAGACAAGGCTGATCGAATCGGACGACCTGCCATCCGAAGCGGAAAAAGATCTCTGCAAGATCTCGGATGGGCGACAGCATTAGCTCAGTTCGCTGCTCTGGGGAGTGCTGGAGCGTGTACTCGTCTCGTTCTATGAACTCCACGTATTGCTCTCGGGATACCTCGGGAATCTCCTCCCCGGCCGCTTTCATCTCGGCAATAAACTGATCCCACCACTCGTCCGAATGTGCGGCACCGACCCGGAGGACCTGCTTGCCCAGACCTTCCGCCAAGTCTCGGTCAAGATCGCGGAACGACTCCCCACGAGTGATCTGAGCGGCCATGAGGAACGAGAAGTAGCTCCGCGCCTTCACGTCGAGGTCCGCTGGTGATCTGCCGTCGACGAGGAAGCGATGTACTCGCGCGGCGTGGTTCTCGAAGTCTTCGAATAAGACCTCCATCAAGGCGACCTGCTCAAGGTTCTCGTCGCGTGCGGTGTAGTAGCCAACCTCGGCAAAGGCGTTTCGAGGCGCAACTGATCGGCGCAAACCTGTGGCTGGATCGAGCAGGTCGATCCGCCCGTTTTTCCCCGCGAAGCCTCGAAGATAGAAATGAGGAAGCCGATGATGGGCCGAAGCGGCCTTCTCGCGGGCCGCGTTCATCACATTCTCGAAAGCCTCCTTGGAACTTGGATTCGGTTTCGCCTCCATCAGGCTCAGGGTACGAGCGAATCCAGTCGGCGCTCTTCGCCAGCGGTCCTCCTTCAAGGGCGGCGGAAGATCGCGTGCGTCCCGACTCGACGCCAAACGATGTGCGCCTCGCCAGGACGGACCTCATCGCCGTATTCGAAGGTCGCACGACCGTCTGGCGCCCAACTCATCTCCCAGACTCCGGGATGACCCTGCATCCGCTTGACCCGAAGGCCCGGGTGGAACCCCTGCTCAGGCTTCTTTAGGTCAGCGATGAACTGCTTAAGCGCGGCTAGGAACCTTCGCTGCTGTTGGGGCGTGAGGCTCTGCCAGTCCCGCCGAAATGACGGGAGGACCCTACGAGTCGGCATCGAGCGGCTTCATGT
>JBAVGD010000119.1:0-1655 GCA_049684635.1 Solirubrobacterales bacterium
GCTCAGAAGCGCGACGCGCTTCTGCCTTGCGCGAGGAATGGGAAATTGCAATCGGGGGGCTCAGCGAGTCGGCCAAGCACTCGCCGTCCTTGGTCTGACAGAAATTGTTTGGGCCGATTCAGACTGCCGGGGATGGAATGAGATCCCTCGGTCCCGGCCGTGAGCCGCCGCTCGGGTGCCGGCACGGCAAGGCACGGGCGTCTTCGACGGGTAGGTGGCTCTTGCTCGCACGGCGGCCTTCAAGCAGCTTGAGGCGTTCAGGCTTCAGCATCGTCGGTGCTGGCGTCAGCCTTGGGGGTCGGCTGAGGCTCGCCGTACTCGAGGCCGCGGTTCTCGCAGTAAGCGTGGAAGGCGCAGTCGGCGACGTGGACCACCATGGCGGCTAGTTCTTTAACCTTGGCCATCGTCGCCTTCTGCCCCTCGGGCGTCGAGCCGTAGGTCGTCAGCGCGAACTGCACCGCCACCTCGTCGGCGAACCGGAAGCGCACGTCCTCGGCTCGGCCCTCGTCGTCCCACTTAACGATGAAGTCGGCGTCGAGGTCGCTCACGGCTTGCAGGCCGAGGAGCAACGCCGGGCCGCCGCGGTGATCCATCGTGTCAGTGCTCGGGTAGTGGAAGACGAGGTTGCGGTCGTCGCCAAGTACCTTCTTGAGAAACTCGGGCGCAAGCAGTTCGTTGTAGACGCCCCTGCACTTGGCTGGCAGCTCGTCTTCTACGAATGCCAATACGGCGGTCCGCTGAGCCGAGCGCCGGAGGAACTGAGCGATCTCGAACAGGTGGCCGCCGAGCAGTCGTGCCCAGTGCAGCGCAGTCCCGTCCTCGTCCTTCAGGGCGGCGGTGACGCGGTCGCGGGCGAGCGCCACGTCGTTGCGGGCAAGCGTCAGCACCAGCAGCCAGCGCGCTAGCTCGTCGTCGGCTGGCAGCAGCTCCCCGATCTTCATGCTGGGAGCGTAGGCCACGCGGGCCGGGCGTCGGTTGCGGGGCGGGCCGCGACTAAAGAAGCTGTCTCAAACCCGCGTGTGCGACTGGCCGTGCCGGACCGAGCTGGCCCGGGACGCAGGAGGCCGGCCAATGCCGGGCTCATTGCCGGCCCCCGAGGACACCGGCCAGCGAAGTGTCCGCCGCAGCCAGGGGTGGGCGGGGGTTTTGAGACAGCTTCTAAGTGCCGTCTTAGCTGATTGGGCGCGGTCACGCCTCCTATTCCGTAGTAGGGGCGGTTACCGGGCTACGGTCACTATCTGGGGCCCAGATTGGCCGCCCTCTTCGCCGCGTCCCTCTGTCGGACCCAGAAGAGGGCTCCGAGGGAGAGTGACCGATAGTTTTGCGAGCAAGTCGTGCGTCGGTCAGCCGCGGAGCGGGGAGGGCGACGAGCAAGCGGGGATCGCACTCGCGCCCGGTGACGTAGCGCGATGATCGGCCCCATATGATCCCGGCCGTGACGACTTGGAGCCGCTTTTTGGCACTGTCCGCCGCAGTCATGCTTTGCGCAATCACGCCTACTGGCTGTGGTGGTGGGGGCGGGCCGACGACCGAAGCGACGACGGAAGCCGTTTCCAGGTTCGAAGCCGAAGAGGCGGTGCGTCCGGCATTCGAGGAAATCACGAATTTTCAGGAAGGTTCCCACTCCCCGGCCGGCCAAGGAGACTTTCTGATCC
>JBAVGD010000120.1:0-8463 GCA_049684635.1 Solirubrobacterales bacterium
GGCGCGACCGGCGCCTACACCATCGAGGAATTCGTGCAGCAGCTCACCACGCCCCGCGTCGCCTGGATCATGGTGCCCGCCGCCTTCGTCGACGACACCATCGGGAAGCTGCTCGAGCACCTCGAACCCGGCGACATCATCATCGACGGCGGCAACTCCTACTACCGCGACGACATCGACCGTGCCGGCCGTCTGCGACCGAAGGGCATCCACTACGTCGACGTCGGCACCAGCGGTGGGGTGTTCGGGCTCGAGCGCGGCTTCTGCCTCATGATCGGCGGTGAAGACGACGTCGTCGCCCACCTCGACCCGATCTTTCGCACCATCGCCCCCGGCGTCGAGGCAGCCGAACGCACGCCCGGCCTCACCGGCGATCCGTCGACCGCCGAGAACGGCTACCTGCACTGCGGCCCCAACGGCGCCGGCCACTTCGTGAAGATGGTCCACAACGGGATCGAGTACGGGCTGATGGCGGCCTACGCGGAGGGACTCAACATCCTCCGCAACGCCAACGCCGGCGAGGTGACGCGCGAGGCCGACGCTGAGACGGCGCCGCTGGAGCAGCCCGAGTACTACCAGTACGACATCGACATCCCAGAGGTCGCGGAGGTCTGGCGCCGCGGCAGCGTCGTTGGTTCGTGGTTGCTCGATCTCACCGCGGCGGCGCTGCGGGAATCGCCCGATCTCTCCGACTTCGGCGGCCGCGTGTCCGACTCGGGCGAGGGCCGCTGGACCTCGATCGCGGCAATCGACGAGGGAGTGCCGGCGCCGGTCCTGACCACCGCTTTGTACGAGCGCTTCTCGTCCCGTGGCCTCGGCGACTTCGGCGACAAGGTCCTTTCCGCGATGCGCAAGCAGTTCGGTGGTCACAGCGAGAAGCCGCGGTGAACGTCGAGGTCCTTGCCGACGCGGACGCCGCGTCGCAGCGTGGCGCCGACCTGATCGCCGCGGCTGGGCGAGAGGCGGTTGAGGCTCGAGGCGGGTTCTCGCTCGGTCTGAGCGGTGGCAGCACGCCATGGCGGATGATCGCCCTGCTGGGCGACCATCCCGAAATGCCCTGGGACGCAACCCAGATCTTCCAGGTCGACGAGAGGATCGCGCCGCCCGGCAGCGCGGAGCGCAACCTCACTCATCTGATCAGCATGCTCGCGATCGGCCATCAGGCTGCCGTGCGACCAATGCCCGTGACCAGCCGTGATCTCGACGCCGCGGCACGTGAATACGAAGGGCAGCTGCCGGAGCGCGTCGACCTGGTCCACCTCGGCATCGGCCCCGACGGCCATACCGCCTCGCTGGTGTCCGGGGACCCCGTCCTGGATGCGGTCGATCGGCGCGTGGCCGTTACGGCCACCGAGTACGAAGGCCACCGTCGCATGACGCTGACCTATCCCGCACTGGCGGCAGCGCGGCAGATTCTCTGGCTGGTCATCGGGGAGAAAGGCCGCGAGGCTCTCGCCAAGCTGCAAGCCGGCGATCGGTCCATCCCGGCGGGCCGTGTCGAGAACGACAACATGATCGTTGTCGCCGATGAAGCCGCCGCCGGCTCACCCTAGGGCTTAGGGCTTCGGAGAGGTCGACCGGCCGATAAGAGCCGATCCCAGAACGCCACCGCCAGCAGCAAGGTGGCCGCGAGGGTCGCCAGCGTTATCGTCAGCGCCTCCGAGCGCAGCGAGCTGGTCGGTTCCACGACGGTGCGGTGCAGGGTGCTCCGCTTGCCGGGACCGCTGCCGGACCTCTGGATGCTGTGGCTCTCCCGAGTAACTGTTTCCTGCGTCGTCCGCCCACGGCTGCCGCCCCAGCTCATCAGCGCGAGCAGGGTGGTCACCAGGCAGGCGGCCAGCAGGAGGTATCTCATCGCCAGCCCGACGACAGGCACCAGGGCGAGAAGAGGCCGAGACGGCCGACGAGTTGACCGGAAGAAATCTGCAACATCGACGAATCCGAGTAACGCTGTTTCTCTGTAGAACGCTCAACCCTACCCGCGAGCGGAGCAGTTTGACCTTTTGTCGGTGGGAGCATCGCCGACGTAATGCTGGGCGTCGGAAAGATGTTCCATGCGTCAGGAATACAAATTCCAGGCAGTTTTCGCCGGATATTTGCATTCAAGCATCCGGCTCCCGCTCGCGAATGGGCGGGAATGCCCCGATTCGCCAGCGATCAGTCTCGGCAGGGGGGTTCTAAGGTCGAGCACCGCCCGACTACTCGTCGGCAGGCGCTTCAATAGATAGAGCGGTCTTCAGCTCCTCGAGATGCCGCGGGCGCGGATCTCGCTTCCCGACCATCCGCTCTAACCAACGCTCCACCTTCCCCACGTCGAGGGCGTCGACGGCGACGAGCATCTGCTCGATGTCGATCCAGTCCTTCGGACGGTCGAAGATCGCCTTGCAGATTGCCAGGTGCTCGGGGGAGAGGATCGGCAGGGTCGTGTCGCCGAAGGGAACCCGCCGGGCCTCCTTTCGCATCTCTTCATGGATGGGGTCGTAGGAGAAAAAGAGATCGATTGGGTTGTTGCCCCACCAGAGCCTGCATTGCCCGTCGCGCTCGAGTGCGGCCGGGTTGAGGCTAGTGCTCTCGACACCAACGGATGCGAGCGCATCGATCGCGTCCCGCCAGCGGTCGGTGGGGGCAAAGACGTTGACGTCGATGTCGATCGTTGCCCTTGGCTCCGCGTAGTAGGCCAGAGCAAGGGCGCCGCCGAACGCGTGAGGGATCTTCGCGGCCCGGAAGCGCTCGTGGACCGCGATGACTTTGTCCGGCAGCGAGAGTCGGGGCGCGGCCGTTTTTCGCGAAGCCGCCACGCTCATGCCCCCGCCGAGTCGAGCCGCGGGAAGTGCAGCGGCTTGCCTTTGCGCCCGCCCGAAGGGAGTGCGTCAGCAAGTAATAGGAGATCCATCAGCGCGGCGCCTCGCTGCTCGAGGGGGACGCCGACCCACTCGGCGGCCGAGCGGACCGTGTCGGGACGGGCTGTCGGTCCGGTCCATCCGGCAAGCGCGTCGATGAGCAGGTGACGCAGCTTGGGGTCCACCTCTCTTCCCCGTGCGAGCTCCCCGATCAGGTCACGGGCGGCCCGATCGGCGGGGCGCGCCGCAACCGGGGCGCCGGCGCGGCGGGCAGCATCTCGCAACCTGTCGACGTCGAATGGCTTTGACGCTTTCTCGCGCGCTCTCTCGATCGCCTCATCCGTCAGTTCCGTGAAGTTGGCAAGGGTCCGGCTGCGCGGGCCGTTCGGAGTGCTTCGGGACTCTCTGATCTCGAAGCGGCCGGACTTCGCTACGATGAATGCCATAGTGGGTAAATATTACCACTATAGATGTAGCGGTCAGTTGAATCCACCAACCACCAATCACCGGTCGGCCTCGTGTTCCGCCTGGAACGCGAGGCAGATCTATCGCTGCAGCGTGAGGTGCTCGGCAGCGCCGTCGCGGGCGACGATGACGGTGCTGACGAGCTGCGGTGAGAAGAGGCCGTGGGCGGCGACGCCGGGGTCAGCCTCGAGGCGCGCCGCGAGCGTTGCCGGATCGTTGAGGTCGCCGCGGTAGTCGGCGATGATCCCGCCGTCGGGGCTGCGAGGCACATCGCGCAGCTCGACCTCGGCGCCCAGGCGAGCGAGCGTGGCGCGCAGGCCGAAGGCGAACAGCTCAAGCGGAACCGGAGGGGTGAGGCGATCCACCGTCTTGCTGGAGTCGCCGATGACGATGAACCGCCCAGCCGCGGCGGCGACGATCTTCTCGCGCAGATGGGCCCCGCCGCCTCCCTTGATCAGCCAGCCGTCCGGCGTCACCTGGTCGGTCCCGTCGATCGCGATGTCGAGGCGCTCCAGCTCGCTGAACTCCTCTACCGGGATGCCGAGCTCGCGCGCCTGCTGCTCAGTCGCCACCGACGTGGCGACGCAGCGAATATCGCTCAGCCTGCGCTGGGCTATCGCCGGCAGCAGCATGGCGACGGTGGAGCCGGTGCCAAGGCCGACGGTCATCCCGTCTTCGATCAGCTCGGCCGCTGCCTCCGCCGCCAGGCGCTTCTCCTCGTCCGCTCCCACGGCCGCGGACTCTATCCTCGCCGACGGGCCGAAAACGTGTCTATAGATAACGGAATCGGCCCATCGACGGGAGCGGTGTTAGACAGGTTCTAAGCGCGCGGCCTGCGGGGAATAGGATCGAGGCACTGGTATGCCATCGCAAGAGCAGGACATCGACCAGCTCTGCATCAACACGATTCGGACGCTGTCGATCGACGCCATTCAGAAGGCCAACTCCGGGCACCCGGGAACCCCAATGGCGCTGGCGCCGGTCGCCTACACGCTCTGGCAGCGGTTCCTGCGCTTCGACCCCGCCGAACCGATCTGGCCCGGCCGCGACCGTTTCGTCCTTTCGGCCGGCCATGCGTCGATGCTGCTCTACTCGCTGCTCTATCTCGCCGAGGTGCAGGCGGTCGATCCCGACTACGAGGTTGTCGGCAAGCCCTCGATCAGCCTCGACGACATCAAGAGCTTCCGCCAGCTCGACTCCCGCGCCCCCGGTCATCCCGAGTACCGGTGGACCTCCGGAGTCGAGACCACCACCGGGCCGCTCGGGCAGGGCATCGCCACCTCGGTGGGGATGGCGATCGCCTCCAAGTGGCAGGGCACTCGCTACAACCGCCCCGGCTTCGACCTCTTCGACTTCGACGTTTACGCGATCGCCGGCGACGGCTGCCTGATGGAGGGCGTCTCGAACGAAGCGGCCTCGATCGCCGGTCACCTGAAGCTCGACAACCTCTGCTGGATCTACGACAACAACCACATCACGATCGACGGCAGGACGCCGATCGCCTACAGCGACGATGCCGCGGCGCGCTTTATGGGCTACGGCTGGAACGTCACCCGGGTCGGCGATGCCAACGACACCGAACTGCTGGAACGGGCCTTCGAAGAGTTCAAGGGCGAGGAAGATCGCCCGACGCTGATCATCGTCGACTCCCACATCGGGTACGGCTCCCCGCACAAGCAGGACACCGCCGCCGCGCACGGGGAGCCACTCGGGGAGGACGAGGTGCGCGAGACGAAGCGTGCCTACGGCTGGCCAGAGGACGCCCAATTCCTCGTCCCGGACGGCGTCAAGGAGCATTTCGCGGCCGGGATCGGCAGGCGGGGCGCGGAGCTGCGCGCCGGGTGGGAGGGACAGCTCACCGAGTACGCCATGGAGAACCCCGGCCTCGCCGCCGAGGTCGAGGCGATGCAGAAGCGAGAGTTGCCCGGCGACTGGGACGCGGGCATTCCGGACTTCGATCCTGACGAGAAGGGACTGGCCACCCGCAAGGCCTCCAACCAGGTTGAGAACGCGGTGGCCGAGCGGGTGCCCTGGCTGCTGGCCGGCTCGGCGGATCTCACCGATTCGACCGCGGTGGGGCTGAACCTCGACGGTGTCGCCGCCTTCGAGCCGGGGAGCTTCGGCGGGCGGCAGCTCCACTACGGCATTCGCGAGCACGAGGCAGCCGCGATCTCCAACGGGCTCTCGCTCTCCAAGCTGCGGCCCCTGTGGTCCACCTACCTCACGTTCTCCGATTACGCGCGGCCGGCGATCCGGCTCTCCGCCCTGATGGAGCTGCCGGTGATCCACGTCTTCACCCACGACTCGATCGGGCTCGGGGAGGACGGCCCGACCCACCAGCCGGTTGAGCAGATCGCCTCGCTGCGGGCGATCCCAGGGCTCGACGTGATCCGGCCCGCCGACGCCAACGAGGTCGCGGAGGCATGGCGGGTGGCGCTCAACCGCACCCACCAGCCGGTTGCGCTGATCCTGACGCGGCAGGACGTGCCGATTCTGGACCGCTCCAGGTATGCGCCGGCGCAGGGATTGCGGCGCGGGGGTTACGTGCTTGCGGATGCCGGCGCCGGTGAGGCCGGTGCCACCGGGATGGATCCGGAGCTGATCCTGATCGCGACGGGGAGCGAGGTCGCGCTGGCGGTCGCCGCGCATGAGGAGCTGAGCGCCGAGGGGATCGGCTCGCGGGTCGTCAGCCTGCCCTGCTGGGAGCTCTTCGACCGCCAGGATGCCGCCTACCGCGATCGGGTGCTGCCGCCTCACGTAACCGCTCGAGTCTCCGTCGAGGAGGCATCGACGATCGGCTGGGATCGCTACGTTGGAGCGGCGGGCGAGAGGATCGGCATGCACACCTTCGGCACTTCGGCTCCACTCAAGGACGTGCAGACGAAGTTTGGCTTCACGCCGGACAGGGTCGCCGAGGCGGCGCGCGAGGTGCTCAAGAGAGCGAACGGGAAGTAAGCGAGGAAAGGGAGCAGCATGAAGCCGACGCAGCAGCTGCACAATCTGGGCCAGAGCCTCTGGCTCGACAACATCACTCGCACGATGCTCGGCGATCGGACCCTGAGCGGCTACATCGATGAGCTTTCGGTCACCGGCCTCACCTCCAATCCGACGATCTTCGACAAGGCAATCTCGGGAGGGGACGCCTATGACGAGCAGATCGCGACCGTTAACTCCAGCGCCGGCTCGACCGAGGACCTGTTCTTCGAGCTCGCCCTCACGGACCTGCGCGAGGCGGCCGACCTCTTTGTCCCGACCCATCGGCGCACGGACGGCGTCGATGGCTGGGTCTCGCTGGAGGTGTCGCCGCTGCTGGCCGACGCGGCCGCGGACACGATCGAACAGGCCGCGCGGCTGCATCAGCAAGGCGATCGCGACAACCTCTACATCAAGATTCCCGGCACGGAGGCCGGCCGCATCGCCATCGAGGAGTCGATCTTCGCCGGCATCGCGATCAACGTCACCCTCCTCTTCTCGGCCGGCCAGTGCGAGGCGGCCGCTGACGCCTACATGCGAGGGCTTGAGCGGCGCATCGAGGCGGGGCTGAACGCAGCGGTCCCGTCGGTCGCATCCATCTTCATCAGCCGCTGGGACAAGGCCGTGATGGGCCAGGTTCCGGACGAGCTGCGCAACAGGCTGGGGATCGCGGTTGCCAAGCGCGCCTACCGTGCTTATCGGGACCTGCTCGACTCCCCCCGCTGGCAGCGGCTTGCCAACGAGGGGGCCCGTCCGCAGCGGCTGCTGTTTGCCAGTACCGGGACCAAGGATCCCGATGCGTCAGATGTCCTCTATATCGAGTCGTTGCTGGCGCCGTTCACGATCAACACGACGCCCGACACCACCCTCGAGGCATTCGCCGACCATGGCGTGGTCGGCGAGGTTCTGCCGAGGAATGGCGGAGATGCCGACGAAGTGCTGACCGAATTTGGCGCGGCCGGCGTCGATGTTGATGCCCTCGCCGAGCAGTTGCAGGAGGAGGGAAAGGAGAGCTTCAGCAAATCCTGGGCTGATCTGCTGAAGACGATCGAGTCCGAGCGCGACCGCCTCGGCGCGACGCGATGAACGCTGTCGACGCCCGCCCAGCGATCGAGATTGCCGCGGGGCAAGCGAGCGAGATCGGCAGAGGGCGGTGAGCGAGACCCTCGCGCCGCTGCGGAAGTGCACCGCCTGGCAGGCGCTGGAACGGCATTTCGCCGAGATCCGCGACGTCCACCTGCGCGATCTCTTCGCAGCCGACCCCGACCGTGGTGAGCGCATGGTTGCCGATGGGGCCGGTCTTCACCTCGACTTCTCCAAGAATCGGATCACCGACGAGACCCTCGGCCTCCTCGTCCAGCTGGCTCGCGAACGCGGCGTTGAGGAGCGGCGCGACGAGATGTTCAGCGGCGAGCACATCAACGTCTCCGAGGACCGCGCGGTGCTGCATGTGGCACTGCGGATGAGTGCCCACCGATCGTTGGAGGTCGATGGCGTCGACGTCGTCGCAGAGGTCAACGACGTGCTTGGGCGGATGGCGGACTTCACGCACCGCGTCCGAGGGGGCGCATGGACGGGACACACCGGCAAGCCGATTCGCAACGTCGTCAACATCGGCATTGGCGGCTCGGACCTGGGCCCGGTCATGGCCTATGAGGCACTCCGCCATTACAGCCGCCGTGACATGACCTTCCGCTTCGTCTCCAACGTCGACGGCACGGACTTCGTCGAGGCCACCCGCGATCTCGATCCCGCGGAGACCCTCTTCGTCGTCTCCTCGAAGACCTTCACCACGCTGGAGACGATGACCAACGCTCGCACGGCCCGCGAGTGGTGCCTTGCGGGTCTCGGTGGGGATGAGACCGCGGTCGCCAAGCATTTCGTGGCCGTCTCCACGAACGCCGAGGAGGTCTCGAAGTTCGGTATCGACACCGAGAACATGTTCGGCTTCTGGGAGTGGGTGGGGGGTCGCTACTCGATGGACTCGGCGATCGGGCTCTCGACGATGCTGGCGATCGGCTACGTCCAGTTTCAGGAGATGCTGCTCGGCCTCAGCGAAGTTGACGCGCACTTTCGGGAGGCGCCGCCAGAGTCGAACCTGCCGATGCTGATGGGCATGCTTTCGGTCTGGTACGCCGATTTCTTCGGCGCTGAAACCTGCGCTGTCCTTCCCTACGATCAGTAC
>JBAVGD010000121.1:0-2488 GCA_049684635.1 Solirubrobacterales bacterium
CTCGGTGACCGGGTTCCAATCGTTGGTTGTCAGGAAGCCGAGGCCGAACTCGGAGATCGCCGGCCAGGCAAGCTGGCCGACCTCGTACGCGATCGCAACGAGCACAACGACGGCGACCGCCGCCGCGAGGCCGGAGAGGCCTCGCAGCAGCGGGTCGCCGATGCGGTCTTTGACGTTTCGCCGTGCCCGCAGAACCGGGGTGCTGAGAGCTCCGGCCTCCACCTCGTTGGCCTAGCTCCCGATCTTGGCGATTGCCTTCTTGTCCGCGGCCACGACCTGCGCAGGCAGCGGCGCGAAGTCGAGGTCCGGGCCGAATTCCTGGCCAGGGCCGATCGCGTAGGTGATGAACTTCTTCAGCGCTTCGGCTTTTTCGCTTTCGAGCGGCACGATCACGTAGGTGTAGGTCGAGATCGGGTACGCGTCCTTTGCCGAGCTCGGCAGTTCGGCGAGCGAGATTTCGTTGTTCGGGCCGATCTTGGTCACCGCGTCAGCGGCTGCTTCGACGCTCTTCACGCCCGGTTCCGGGAATTCCCCGGCCGAGTTTTCGACCAGCGGCATGCTGAGTTCGTTCTGAAGCGCGTAGGCGAGGCCGACGTAGCCGATCGCGCCGTCGGTCTGCGAGATCGCGGCCGAAACACCGTCGTTCTTTTCGGCGCCGACGCCGGTTGGGAACTTGACCTGCGTTGAGGTACCGACCGTCGACTTGAATTCGGGGCTGATCGTCGAGAGGTAGTTGGTGAACGCGTAGGTGTCACCGCTGCCATCGCTGCGGTAGACCGGCGTGATCTTGGTGCTCGGCAGGCTCGCGCCCGGATTGAGCTTGGCGATCGCGGGGTCATCCCACTGGGTGACCTTGCCGAGGTAGATGTCGGCGAGAACTTCGCCGCTCAGCTTCAGGTTTTCGGGGGCGCCGCTGACGTTATAGGCGGGCACGGTGCCGCTCAACGCCCAGGGGATCTGCTCGACGCCGTTGGCTTCTGAGAACTGGTCGGGGGTCAGCGGCGCATCGGAGGCCCCAAAGTCGACGGTGCGCGAGGTGATCTGGTCGATCCCACCGCCGCTGCCGATCGCGCCGTAGGTGACCGTGGCTTCCGTCTTGCCGGCGTAGTCGGACTGCCACTTGGACATCAGCGGAGCGACCAGTGTGCTGCCGGCCCCGACCAGTGGCGAGCCGTTGCCGCCCCCGGAGCCGGAGCTGCCGCCGGAGCTGCCACACGCGGCAACCGCAAATGTGAGGGCCAGCGCCGTCCCGACGCTGAGGAGTCTCTTGGTCACGCGAATCTCCTTAGGTAGATGACCATCGTCTAGCGGCAGGCTCTCAGCACGCTCCGGGGAGCTTGTTACTTCGCTGTATCGAAGATGTGAAAAAGATGTAAAAGCCCTGGACGGATCCCCCGCTCGCTGCTCACCCGTCGGGCGAGAAGCGGTAACCGATCCCGTTGTGCGTGTGGATCAGCTGCATTCCCGGCAGCGCATCCCCCAACTTCGTGCGAAGGCGGCTGACGTAGACGTCCACGGAGCGATCCGCTCGACGCTGGCGGCCGCCCCAGACCTCCTCATGGAGCTCATCGCGGGTCATGATCCGCTGCGGATGGGCGGCCAGCGCCACAAGCAATTGAAGCTCTCGCGTGGTCAGGCTGAGGGGCCGACCATCCACAAGGGCCGCGTGCTCCTCTGGCCGTATCTCCAGGTGTTCGGCGCCCCGGACCGGAGAGCTTCCGTTGTTGCCGGTTTCGCTGACCATCCACGGTAAGCATCTCGGCGGCGCTCGGCGCCTCGGTTATGGGGACGTGAACCTGCTGTGAATAAGTTGTGAAGTCGCCTCGGAACCTGTTTCAGAGCGAGCGCGAGACCGGGGAGATCGAGGAGGACGTTGCGAGCTGCTCCACCTGTCCTGGAGTCGCATCCTGCGAGTCATGCTGCCCGGCCACCGGAAGCTCGGCGTCCGACGCGGGCTCGGGGTCGAATCGGTAGCCCACTCCGAAGTGCGTGTGGATGTAGCTCCACCCAGGTGACCGCTTCTCCAGCTTCTGCCGCACCTTTCGCACGAAGACATCGACCGAGCGGTCACCGTGAGCCATCGCATAACCCCACACCCGCTGGTAGATCGTCTCCCGCTCGAGCACCTGACCCTTGGCCTCGGCGAGAAGCAGCAGCAGCTCGAACTCACGACGAGTCAGGTCGAGGCTGCTGCCGGCGACATAGGCCTGGAACCGGTCGGATCGGATCTCCAGCTCTCCGACGGCAAGCGGGCCGGCTTCGCCCTGCGGGCGGGCGCGGCGGCGGCGGCGCAGGACGGCTTCGATGCGGGCGATCACTTCCTCGGGGTGGCAGGGCTTTGTAATCCAGTCATCGACACCCAGGCGCAGGCCGCGGACTCGCTGGGCGACGGTCGAGCGGCCGGTGCAGACGATCACGCCGAGGTCGGGCAGCATGCCGCAGACGCGCTCCAGATAGCTCCAGGCGCTTTCCCCAAGAACCGTCGGAT
>JBAVGD010000122.1:0-12553 GCA_049684635.1 Solirubrobacterales bacterium
ACGCGGCTGCCGACGACGGTGATCAATTCGAGCGCGACGGGACCACTGCCCAGCCCGGACGCGGTTACCTTGACGCTTTCGCCGACCTGCGCACTCGAGGGTGAGACGTTGGCGATTGCGCTGCCGATGACTTTGCTGCCCAGACCCAACGTGGTACGCGCGTTGATCGTCGGCGCGACGCTCACCGGCCAATCGATCCGGGATTCGGGCAGAGCTTTGCTCGTGCTCTTCGTCACCTCGAACTTTCTGACGATGCTCGTCGCCCACGGAATCGGCGACTGCTGGATGTTGAGGTAATTGAAGCTCGCCCCATTACCGAATGTGATCGTGTGCGTGCCCACGCCCCCAGCCGCGCGGATGGTGGTCTGCGAGACGCCACGCGTCCAGATAGACGCCATCGAGCCGGTGTAATGATTGTCGTAGTAAAGGGCGACGGCTCCGCCGTAGAGGCTCGAGCCGAGACCGTGGACCGTGAGCGTGATCGGCGTTCCCACCGGCCCTTTGCGCGGGGTGACTTCAACCCAACGTTTATTCAGGAAGCCACCGTGGAGCATTTTGACGCCGTCGACCACGGCATAGATGTCGTGGATGTCGCCCCAATCGTCGGGCGCGGTGAAGCTGTAGGTAAACGACCCATTGGCGTCCGTTGTGACCGTGCCCAGGACCACTTCCACCTTTTTCCCGCCGCGGCCGCGATAGTCGACGCTGTCAGGTCGGGGATCGAGTTTCCAAGTGTTTGTAGCCGTTACCCACGTGAGAGCCACTTCCTTGCTGGCCGGAAGGCCGCCACCGGTGATGGTGACCGGCGTCCCTGCCACGCCTTCTGAGGGACTCACGTTCAGAATTCCCATCACGCTGCCGGTGGGTTCTTTCGGCGGTGGGTTGCTGACTTCAGGGCCGGGTAGCGAAAGCACGCCGGGAATCGCCGGCTGTGGGACTTCAATCGGTTCTGTCGCGGCTGCGGCAATCGCAGGCACGGACAGCATCCCTGCCAGCGCGCTTGCCATCACCACCAACCGGAAAGCTGCTGTGTGGCGGATCATGTCACTGCCTTCTTTCCGTCGCAGCGGGCCTCTCTCCATCCGCTGCGGCCTGATTGTCGGGAGCGGCGCCCGCCGCCGCCGGTGCGATATCAACTCGATCACCGGCGGCGGCTTGTGGCGTCACTTGCTGCTCTATTCCTTAATGGTCAATCGGGAGGTTTCGGCAAAGCCGTCCTGGGTGTAGAAGCCTTCCTGCCCAGGTTCAACCACGATCATCCATTCCTCGATCAGGCGACTGGCCGTAAACGGCTGTTTGCCGGGGTCTTCACGCGGGAGACGCGCTTCGACGGCGACTTTGTCACCTGCTTTGACGTCGCTCAGGTTCACCGTGCCGTCGGCGTTGCTGTCTTCGGCGGTGACCTTTGCCGTGCCTAGGTTGAATTTGAACGTCTTGCCAATGAAGCCGGCCTTCTTGACCCACGCACCGCCGTGTTCGACTTTCACCGAGTTTTTACCGGTGTAGACGCCTCGGAAGATGTATGGGACTTTTTTGGATTTCTTGCTGGTTTTCTTGGTTGTCGTGCTGTTGACTTTCGACTGAACCCAGGTGTTGATGGGTTTGGTCTTGATCACAACACGGAAATGCACGATGCCGAGTGGATATTCAGCACCAGGCGTCCAGCCCGCCGTCCAGAACTTGGTCGACTTTGTTTTCGCATTATCGGTGAAATGTTCACCGTATTTGAGCTTGAGCGGGGCCGCCAGGCCCGGGACTTCCACATAGGCTTCAGGTTCGTTTTTCGCGTTGACCGCCACGTTCTGGTCGCTCAGGGGAACGCCGCCATGTTTCTGGTCGGTGCCCCAAATGCGGAACACGATCCGGCTGTTTCGGGGGAACAAGCTGTTCTGAGAACAGCCGCCGATACCCGCAGGTGGCGCTGGTTTCGCGCCGTACACGGTGTCGGCATTGATCACCAAGCCGAGGGTTTCGGTAATGGGATGTGGGAGCTGCCCGTTTACGTTCTGAGCGGGCGGCCCTTTTTCTTCGATTCCCGCAGCTACAGCGCTGCTGGAGGTGCCCAGAACCGCCGTCAGCGCCAGTGCGCCCGCGATTAGGAGCTTCTTCATGTTTTTCCTTTCCATTCGTCTAAAGATCGAGCTTGCCGCTGATCTTTACGCTGAAGGCGCCGCTCTTTTTGTTGGCCGTGCCCTTGAAGGTGAGCGTGCCGCTTGCCTTGCCGTACTTGCCGGTGCCGCCACTGACCTTGGCGCTGCCCTTGAAGGTCAGGTTGTCGCCGCCGGCCGCGCAAGCGAGTGAGCTGGAGCTAACCGCGAGCTTGATGCTGCCGCCTGCGCCGGAGATGACGCCGGGGCCGCCGAAGCTTCCGCAGCTCGCGCTCGTGGTCTTGCCGCTGCCGGGACCGCCCGAGAGTGAATTGAGCCCGAGCGAGCCGGTGCCCTTGGCCTTCACAGACGAAATCGAAACCTTCGATCCGCTCTTCGTGGCCGAGAACGTCCCCTTGTAGCTACCGCTAAAGGAAACCGACTTCGATGCCGGGGCGATGCTTGGTGCGATTGCCGCCAACGCGACAAGTGCCGCCAGGATGGCGGCGGTGATGATGGACTTCCGCATGGGAGATTCCTTTCTAGTGCTGTGGGCCTTGCTGGTCATGGCCTCTGCCAATTGGCCACATTAGGCCAGTACTGACCGACTAACTAGATGGAGTTCCGGCTTGGCGGTGATAACCGTGGGTTATGAGCTAAGCAAACCGGGTGAGAGCGCCGAACGGGCGCTAGGAGGAGCGCTGAACTTCTTCGATCGCCCGCTCGATTGCGGCCAGGCTGGGACCGTCTTGAAGCGTCCTGGTGCCCCGGGGGCCACTCACGATTGCTGCCTGAGAAGTGCGTATGTGCAGCTTCGTGCCAAGTTCCTCGTAGCCTTCCAGCCGCTTGGTGATCGCGCCATCGGGGCCGCTTTCGCGATCAAGGTATTGCTGCCATTCAGGGACGTTGAGTTCGCCGATCGCGCCCGCCAGCGAGGCAAAGAACTCGTGCTTGACCCCAAACCTTTCGGCCTCCCCCTGGTTGCGGAAGAAGAGGTAGGTGTACTGCCAGCCGTAGCCCTGTTGCGCCGCCGCCTCGGCCCCGAAGAAACCAAGCTCGACGGGATTTTCGGCAACCGAATAATGGCGCATCAGCAGCATCACGTTGCCGGGCCGAACTTGGTCTTCGACCAGGGCCGGCACCGTGTCCAGGAAGTCCGCCCGGCAGCTGGAGCACTGAAGGTCGTTGAAGAGCTGGATCGACACGGGAGCATCGGCTGGTCCGAGGCGGTCGCCTTCCTGTGGCACGCCTCCGAAGACCTCCTGGGCGGTTGAGATGCCTTCGAGCCGAACGACCGCCGGGCCCGCCTTTCGGGTTGCGATGCCAACCAGCGCGTATCCAAGCCCGACAACCGCAAGGAGCAGAACGATCAGCACCCAGAGCCTCCCTCTGCGTGGAATCGGAGTGGCCGCTGCTTCGGGCATACGACCCATTATCGCGTTCGGCGGCCTCGCGAAGCCCGCAAAGTCCGGCTGTTCGTTTGACACGTCCGGCGCCAGGGGTAAATATGGGTCGTACTCGATTTCAACGATCTGGGAGGTCCGCCGTGGCCAATCACCTGACCCCGTCCGAGCTAGCCGAGGAACTGCGCATGAAGCGGCAAGAGGTAATCGGCAGATGCGTCGAGATGGGGGTCCCGATCTTTCACGGCCGCATTGACAAGTTCTTGTTCCAGACCTCGCTGCGGCAAGCGATGGAACAGCGCAAGGAGCAGCACACCTCCGTCGCCTGACGGCGAATAGACTCCCCGCGATGGAGCGGGGAACCAAATCCGCGACCCTCGCGGATCTATTGCCGCGGGCCGCTGAACTCTACGGAGACAGCCCCGCAATCCAATACAAGGAGGGCGGGAAGTGGATCGCCCGGAGCTTCAGCGATGTCCTGGAAACGGTGCGCTCGCTGGCCCTTGGCCTGATCGACCTGGGCGTTGAGAAGGGCGACAAGGTCTCGATCCTCGCCAACACGCGCCCCGAGTGGACGTACTGCGACTTTGCGGCGCTCTCCGTGGGAGCGATCGTCGTGCCGATCTACCAGACCAACTCGCCCGAGGAGTGCCAGTACGTGCTCGAAAACTCGGATGCCAAGGTCGTCGTTGTCGAGGACGACGAGCAGCTGGAGAAGATTCGCGCGGTCCGCGACAAGCTGCCGTTGCTCGAACACGTCGTGCGCATGACCGGCTCGAGCGACGACGCCATCTCCCTCGACGAGCTTTCGCAGCGCGGCGAAGCGCGTGACGCCTCCGAGTGGGAGCGGCGCTGGCGGACGGTGGAGCCAGCGGACATCTGCACCTTCATCTACACCTCGGGGACCACCGGCCCCCCGAAGGGCTGCATCATCAGCCACGGTAACTACCGGGCAATGCTCGACATGATCAACGAGACCAGCGTTATCGAGGACGAGGACGTCGCCTACCTCTACCTCCCCCTGGCCCACTCCTTCGCCCTCCTGGTCCAGCTGGGCAGCTTCGACCTCGGCGGCACCATCGCCTACTGGGAGCGCGACCCGCTGCAGATCGTCGCCAACCTGGCCGAGCTGAAGCCGACCTACTTCCCCTCGGTGCCCCGCATCTTCGAGAAGATCTATACGGCCGCGACCAGCGCGATGGAGAAAGAGGGGGGCCTCAAGAAGACGATCTTCGACTGGTCGATCCGGGTCGGCCAGAGGATGCGCGAGGTCGAGCGCGCCGGCCGCAAGCCCAGCTTCGCGCTCCGCAAGCAGTACGAGTTCGCGGACAAGAAAGTCCTCTCCAAAATCCGCGGCCTGTTCGGCGGGCGGTTGCGACTGGCGGTCTCCGGAGCTGCCCCGATCAACCCCGACATCCTGCGCTTCTTCGATGCCGCCGGGGTGCTGGTCCTGGAGGGCTGGGGGATGACCGAGACCTCAACCGCAGCGACGATCTCCTCCCCCGATGACTTCAAGATCGGCACGATCGGCAAGCCCTTCCCCGGCTGCGAGGTAAAGATCGCCGACGACGGCGAGATCCTCGTCAAGGGCCCGAACGTCTTTCAGGGCTACTACAAGAACGAGGCGGCCACCAGGGAGACGATCGTCGACGGCTGGCTCCACACCGGCGACATCGGCGAGGTCGACTCCGACGGCTTCATCAAGATCACCGGCCGCAAAAAGGACATCATCATCACGGCTGGAGGCAAGAACATCACCCCGGCCAACCTCGAGAACGAGATCAAGCAACACCCACTCGTCTCGCAGTGCGTCGTGGTCGGCGACCGGCGCCCGTATCTTGTGGCGCTTGTGACCCTCGACCCCGAAGAGGCCATCGCCTACGCCAAGGACCATGGCCTTCCGGAGGATCCGCGAGAGCTGGCGAACGACCCCGGCATCCAGCAGTCCATCGAGGACCACCTCGCCGAGATAAACAAGAAGTTCGCCCGTGTCGAGCAGGTCAAGAAGATTGCGATCCTGCCTGAAGATCTATCGCAGGAACACGGCGAGCTGACCCCGACTCTGAAGGTCAAGCGCGCTGTGGTCGCCGAGAAGCACGCGGCCGAGATCGAGCAGCTCTACTCAACTTGACGACTTGAGCGCCGGCGCAGCGGCGTCAGGAGGCCTCGCCGGACTGGCGAAGTAGCGCCGAGGTGGTCTGCTCGAGGACCCGCCGCCAGGCCGAAGTGTGCTCCTCCTCTTCCTCGGCCACCCGCTCGACGACGGTGCGGAGACGGCGCTCGGAGATTTCGAGACCGTGGCGCTCGGCGATCTCCTTGTAGCGATCGTAATCGGCGGCAAGCGCTGCGGTGACGGACTCGAAACCGTGGCGGGCGATCTCCAGCCGGCGCGAGTAGTCCATGATCGGCGTCCCGAACATCAGCTCGTCGGTTGGCTCAGGCTCGAGCAGGACGATATCGACGCCCGGGTAGCGCTCCTGCCACTGAGCAACGGCCTCGTGCAGCCGAGCGTGAGCGATCAGCCGGAACGCCTGGTTGGCGATGGCCGGCAGGCCCATATCGGAAACCCGCCGCACGCGAGTCCCGAAGACCGTCGGGATCGTCTTCTCGAAGTCGTTGACATAGGGGACGAGCGGGTTGACGACGACGATGAACTTGGCGCCCTTTTCGACCGCAATATCAACGTTCGTCGTCGATCGGATGCCACCGTCGATCAGCTGGCGCCCCTTCAGGTCCACCGGCTTGTAGATGATCGGCAATGTCGTCGAGCACTGGACCGCCTTTGAGATCGGCACATCGGCCCAACCGTCCTCGCCGAAGACGATTCGCTCGCACGTATCGAGGTCCGTCGAGGTCAGATACAGCTCGTTGTCAAGAAGGCGAAAGTCATTGACGCGACCCTCGGTTGAGAGCGCGGCCTCGACGTATTCGGCGACCCCGGAGCCGGAGTAAAGGCCCGTCGGCAGCGCCTCGGCGAGGCCGACAACGATGTCAATCGCCGAGAAGTCCCCCATCTGGACCAGCCTGCGCAACAGCTCCAGGGTGCGGAGCGGCAGCATCGCTGCTTTCTGCAAGAAGTCCAGGTAGTTCGGCTTCAAGACCCTGTCGAGGTCCAGGTCTTCAAGATCGGCCTGCCCGAGCTCCGGCGGAACCCGCTCGTTGATCACCATCATCATTTCGTCCGGGGTGATGCCGTTGGCCAGCATTCCGGCAACGAAAGAGCCCGCGCTCGTCCCGACGTAGATGTCGAAGTTGGTGACGGTGCTGTTGACCGCGAGGAGGTCGAGAGCGCGAAGGGCTCCGATCTCGTACACCCCGCCGGTGAAGCCGCCGCCCCCGAGGACGAGCGCCGTCTTCGACGGGCGTTTGCGTCCCTTGCCCCGCTTCCGCCGGGCCCCGGAGTCGATCTCGACGACCTTGCCCATAGCTATGCATTATCCCAGGCCGGCCGGTCAAGCCGACAGATCTCGGGCGCGCGCCGCCGAAAATGCCGCTACCTTCGTGAATTCCCGTGTTGGTAGGTCCCATGAAACGCGCCCTGGCGCTCTCTGCTGCGATCGCCGCCGTGCTGCTTCTGCTGCCGGCGTCGGGGCTGGCGAACGACCTCTGCCGGCAGCTGCGGGGCCGCCTTGTCCGCGGCGGCGGCGCCAGCAGCGGGTTCTTCGTCGTCGACGCAGGAACCGGCGCGGCGGTCTGCGGGCGTGCCGCACGGCAGCGGCGCCCCCTCGCGTCCAACATGAAGCTCTTCACGACCTCGACGGCTCTGGTCCGCTTTGGCCCGCACTACCGCATTGCGACGAGCTTGCTGACGGATGGGGCCGTCGACGCCACCGGTGTCCTTCACGGCAGCCTGTACCTCAAGGGTGGCGGCGACCCCGCCCTCGGCGATCCCGTCTTCTATGACCGCTTCCTCGGCGGTCTCGGCACCAACCTCTTCGACCTGACCGGACAGCTCCATGAAGCGGGCGTCCGGGTGGTGACCGGCAGGCTGTACGCCGACGACACCATCTTCGATCGCCTCCGCGGAGTTGCCGACTCGGGTTATGCCACGAGCTCCTATATCGGCCCCCTCTCCGGCCTCTCCTTCGACTCCGGCTACAGCAGTACGAGCGCGACCGGCTTCTCATCGGATCCCGCGAAGCTCGCGGCGACGGAACTGGCAGTCGCGCTGCGCCAATCGGGGATCCGGGTCCAGCCGAGGGTGGCGCTTGAAGCCACACCGGCGCTGGCCCAACCGCTTGCGACGGTCGAATCGCCAACGCTGTCCCAGCTGGTCGCCGCCACGGATGTCTACTCGAACAACTTCTTCGCCGAGATGCTGCTGAAGCTGATCGGAGCCCGCCTCGGAGGCAGTGGCACGACCCGAACCGGCGCCGGCGTCGTGGAGCGCTTCGCCCGCAGCCATGGCTCCGGCGTCCACGCGGTCGATGGCTCCGGACTGACCCACACCAACCGGGCATCGCCCACGGAGGTGGTGCGTCTACTGCAGGCGATGCGGGGCACTGCCGTCGGTGAAGAATTCATCCAGGATCTTGCCGTTGCGGGTCATGACGGAACGGTGGCGACGCGGATGCACGGCACGGCGGCGGACGGCAACTGCCACACGAAGACCGGCACCCTGACCGGCGTCAGCAACCTCTCCGGCTACTGCTTCAATCCGGACGGCAAGACGATGATCTTCTCGATCCTGATGGGAGGCGTCCGCAACCTGGCGCTTGCCCATTACGAGCAGGACAGGATCGCGGCCGCGATAGCGTCCTATTGACGGGCTCGTCGGCGATGGGTGGCTCCAGATGGGCAGATACTCAAGATGGCGGCCTGATGGGTCGGCACCTTGTCCGGGCGTGGCCTACCCGCCGCCGCCCGCCCCGAGGAGCTGCCTGAGGCCCGCTTCGCCGAGGATCTCCGTGCCGAGCTCCCCGGCCTTCGCCAGCTTCGAGCCGGGATTCTCACCGGCGACGATGTAATCCGTTTTCTTCGAGACGGAGTTAACGACCTTGCCACCCGCGGCCTTGATCAGGGCGTCGGCTTCCTCGCGAGTGAGCTCCGGCAGCGTACCGGTCAAGACCAGCGTCTTTCCCTCCAGCGGACCGCCGCTCGCCCGCCTTTCTGAGCCGTCCTGCTCAAGCCGGAGGCCCTTCTCTCTCAACTTCTCGACCAGATTCCAGGTTCGCTCGTCAGCAAGCGACTCGGCAATCTGCAAGGCCATGATCGGGCCGACTCCCTCGACTTCCTCGATCTGCTCGGGATCGGCGGCGTGCAGCGCGTCGATCGAGCCGAAGTGGTCAGCCAGCGCTTCCGCGGTGACATAGCCCACCCCGGGCAGGCCGAGCGCGTAGAGAACGCGCTTGAAGGGGCGCGAGCGGGAAGCGTCAATCGCGGCAAGCAGGTTGCGCGCGGACACCTCTCCAAAGCCCTCGAGCCCGGTCAGCTGCTCCTCACTCAGCTCGTAGATGTCGGCGACGTCTTCGATCAGGCCCTCGCGCAGGAGGCGGAGCGCCTGCTTCTCGCCCAGCCCTTCGACGTCCATCGCACCCTTGCTGACGAAGTGCTTGACGTGCTGGAAGGACTGCCCCGGACAGCCCGACTTGTTTGGACAGATCGTGAAAACAGCTCCATCCGGCTTGACCGTGGGGGTTCCGCAAGCGGGGCAGCTGCGCGGGGGCGCCGGACGTCGCGTCCTCTTCGGTCGCCGCTGGATGAGGGGCGCAACCACCTGGGGGATCACGTCTCCAGCCCGCATGACCACCACCTCGTCGCCCACACGGACGTCCTTTCGGGCCAGATCCTCCTCGTTATGCAGCGTCGCCGTCGAGACCGTGACACCGCCAACATGAACCGGCTCCAGCATTGCGAACGGCACCAGGTGACCGGTGCGGCCGACGTTCCACACAACGTCCCGCAGCGTCGTGGTTGCGGTCGTGGGCGCGAACTTCCAGGCAATAGCCCAGCGCGGCTCGCGACCGGCAACTCCCAGCTCGCGCCACAGCGCCCGCTCGTTCACCTTGATCACAACGCCATCGATCTCGTAGTCGAGCTCCTCGCGCCGCTCCTCCCACCAGCGACAGCGCTTCACGACCGACTCAATGCCCCCGTGGCGGTCTGTCTCGGGATTGACCTTGAAGCCGCGCTCGGCCAGCCACTCGATCTCGTCGCTGTGGGTTGCGAGCTCGAGCTCCGCGGCGGCGCCAAGCCCGTAGCACCAGATCGAGAGGGGACGCCCGGCGGCGATCGCCGGATCAAGCTGACGGATCGAGCCGGCCGCCGCGTTGCGTGGATTCGCAAAGGCGTTCTCGCCCGCCTCCGCACGACGCTCGTTCAGTGCCTTGAAGTCGGCGATCGGGAGGTAGACCTCGCCGCGCACCTCAACCAGCGACGGCGCACCATCGATTCGCAGCGGTATTGCGCCAATCGTTCGCAGGTTCTGGGTCACGTCCTCGCCAATCCGGCCATCGCCTCGCGTCGCCCCCTGGGTCAGCACGCCGTCCACGTAGGTGAGGGATATGGCGAGACCGTCGATCTTCGGCTCGGTGGTGTAACCGAACTCCGACGCGGCGATGTCGAGGCGCTTTAGGTAGTTGCGAATGCGGGTCTCCCAGGCGCGCAGCTCCTCCTCGTTGCGAGCGTTGGCGAGCGAGAGCATCGGCTCTGTGTGGCGCACCTGCTCGAAACGGTCCAGCGGGCGGGCGCCGACGCGCTGCGTCGGCGAATCAGGAGTCCTTAGCTCAGGATGGTCTGCCTCAAGGGCACGCAGCTCGTCGAGCAACGCGTCATAGGCATCGTCATCGATGACCGGGTCATCGAGAACGTAATAGCGGTGGTTGTGGAGGGCGAGCTCGCGCCGCAGCTCCGCGACCCGAGACTCAGGCTTCCCCCGTTTGTCTCGCTCGCGGGACGGCACACTCATACGCAGGCCGTCAGCATCTCCTCGAAACCCCAACCGCGCAGCCCTTCGAGCCCACCATGATCGGTGAGGTCAAAGTGGATCGGCGTCACCGAGACCCTTGCCCGTGCCACGGCCGAGAGGTCGGTTCCCTCCTCATCCTCGAAGGAGGGCTCGAAGCCATAGATCTCGTAATGGCGCTTGCCGCTTTCGCTGTCTTCGCCGACGAGCTTCAGCTCGTCGTTGTAGAGCCGCTTGCCGAGCCTGGTGACTTCGATACCGGCCGGCGCGCCGGCCGGGAGGTTGACGTTCAGCAATGTCTCCGGCGGCATCGACTGGTCGACGAGACGACGCACCAGTTGCGCGGTGAAGGGAGCGGCGACCGCGAAGTCGAAATGGCCGCTGACGTACCCCATTCCACCCGCAGATGATTGCTGAGAGACGGCGACAGCGGGGATACCGAGAACGATGCCCTCGAAGGCGGCGGCGACAGTCCCCGAGTAGGTGATGTCATCGCCGAGATTGGAGCCGTGGTTGATGCCAGCCACGATCAGATCCGGCCGTCCGCCCAGCAGGCCAAGATCGGCAAACCGAACGCAGTCGACCGGCGTGCCGTTGGTGGCGAAGCCGCGATCGCCATCGCCGAACTCGACCTCCTCGACGGAGAGGGGCGAGCGGGTCGTGATGCCGCGCCCGGTGGCGCTGCGGTTCGAGTCCGGAGCGATGACGTCGACCTCGATCCCGTCAACCGCCCGCAGGGCCCGGCGTGCCGCCTGGAGGCCAGGGGCGGAGATCCCATCGTCATTTGTCAGCAGTACGCGCACGTCACCGATTCTAGGTGGCCGACCCCCGGCTCAAACATGACGTTGCGAAGCCGGGATGCGGGGCACCCCCGCTCGGGTCACTGCATACTGCTCGCCGTGACGACGGTTCGCTTGGACATCGAATACGACGGGGCAGGGTTCAGGGGATGGGCGGCTCAGCCCGGACACCGCACCGTGCAGGGGGAGCTCGAGGCAGCGCTGGCGACTGTGCTGCGCGAGCCCATCCAGCTGACCGTCGCCGGACGGACCGACACAGGGGTCCACGCGTGGGGCCAGGTCGCCAGCTTCGCGACCGGGGCTGAGGTGCCCGAAGATTTGGCCCGTCGCCTGAACGGCGCCGGGCCGGATGACATCGCGATCACCGCCGCGGCGCCGGCCGAGGACGGCTTCGACGCGCGCCGCGACGCCAGGTCCCGCACGTACAGCTACCGGGCCTTGGCCAGATCGGTCCCGAGTCCCTTCGAGCAGGGGCATGCGCTCTGGTGGCCGCACCGCCTCGATCACGACTCCCTCAACGCATGCGCCGCCGCTCTCCCGGGCAACCACGACTTCACGGCGTTCACGCCAACCCAAACCGACCATGTCCGCTTCGAGCGCGACATCCTCGATGCCGGCTGGAGCTGGAACGGCCCAATTGCCTCATTTCAGATCACGGCCGACGCCTTCATGCGCAACATGGTCCGCGTCCTGGTCGGAACGATGCTCGAAGTCGCCTCGGACCGCCGCACCGTCGCGAACTTCAACGACCTCCTCAAGGGAGCCCCCCGCTCGGCCGCCGGCGACACCGCCCCCCCGCACGGCCTGTACCTCAGGTCAGTGTCTTACGACTGAGCAGCGGGCAGCATGATGAGTTCGGAAGGGAGGGTCGGGTATCCGTCCTGCCCGCGGCGGTCTCTTTTTCGCACAGACCACTCAGCGAGAAACGCCCACTTAAAGGCGAAAAAGGCAGCGGGCAGGACGGATACCCGACCCTCCCCCCGACCTAGACCAGCTCGAGGTAGACCATCTCAGTCGAGTCCGACTTCCTCGGCCCCAACTTGACGATCCTGGTGTAGCCCCCGGGCCGCGTCTCGTAGCGAGGTGCGACCTCCTCGAAGAGCTTGTGCACGATGAACTTGTCGTTGTGCAGCGTTGCCAGCGCCTGGCGCCGAGCGTGCAGGTCGCCCCGCTTGGCAAGCGTGATCAGCTGCTCGACCTCGGGCTTGACCGCCTTCGCCTTTGCCTGGCTCGTCTTGATGCGCTCGTGCTCGATCAGCTGCTTGGAGAGGTTCGCGAGCAGCGCGCCGCGATGCGCCGCGTCGCGGCTCAGCTTGTTGCGCTTCTTGCGGTGACGCACGTCGCTCCTCCCCTCTCCGC